>JASBTH010000481.1 GCA_030148525.1 Saprospiraceae bacterium
ACGTTGTATTTGGTACAGGGTATTAGGTAGTAGGACTATTTTTAATCTTTATACTCAATACCTAATACTCTGTACCGGGAGGTTGGGCCTTGACTATTTAAACTTTACGAAATTCTTCACGCCCAACCTCGCGTTAAGTTATGCAACCAGCAGCACATCAACAACTGCCCTATCGTATTTTGGTGGCTCCGCTCGACTGGGGGCTGGGGCACGCCGTGCGCTGCATACCCATCATTCGCCAGATAATGGCCGATGGCCACCAGGTAATCCTGGCAGTTACACCTTCTACCCAACCGGTGCTTCAGGAAGCTTTTCCAGATCTGCCAAGGGTCGATATGCCCGCCTATAATGTGCGTTACCCCTTTCGGAATATGCTGATTAACGCCATCTTGCAGGGTCCCCGCGTGCTACTAACTGCCCTGCGGGAATACCGGGTCATTAAAGAAGTTGTCCGGGAGCATCGCATTGACGCTATTCTGTCGGATAATCGGATGGGGTGTTTTTTTAGGGGTATCGCCAATGTATACATGACCCATCAATACACCATCCTTATTCCAAATTTGCTCCTGCGAGCCTTTGCGAATTGGTGTCACCGGCGGGTGATCGATCAGTTTACCCGGCTGTGGGTACCGGACCGTAACGATCAATTTGCACTGGCACCGGCCATGAGCCGGGTTCCCCCGGAAAAGGAAGCTCACTACCTGGGCTGGCTTTCCGAGGCAAAACCAGCATCAGGTGACCACGACCTGAAAGCCACCTTCATACTATCCGGCCCCGAACCGCAGCGTACCCGCCTGGAGGATCGCATTTTGGCGGAAGCCAGTTCACTGGAAGGTCCGTTTGCACTGGTCAGAGGCGTAACTACTAACCAAACACTTTCCGGTCGACCCAAAAGCATTACCCTCGTTCACGACCTGGCCGACCGAAATACCATCCGGGGATTGGTAAACCGATCGGAGGTTATTGTGTCGCGTTCGGGCTACACAACGCTGATGGACCTGGCTTTTTGGCGAAAGCCGGCCCTGCTTATTCCCACCCCGGGCCAGTACGAACAAGAGTATCTGGCCGACCGCATGCAGGTGTTGGGGTGGGCGTATTCCCAAACCCAGGAAAATGTACGACTTGAACCTGACCTGGAAAAAGCCCGCTCGTGCCTGATGCCTGAGCTATTGCAAAAGCCCGACCAGGGATTGCGCTCAGCGCTCGACGATCTGTACCAACTTATTTCCGGTTGAATGCACTCATAGTATGCTGCAGGCCGATCGTACCAAAGGCGAGAACAGCCTTACCGGAATGCTCGATCACATCTTGAAGCACTTCTTGCTCCTCGGGTTCCCACTCACCCAGAACGAAGTTGACCTGTTGGCCACGACCGAAATCACTACCGATGCCGACCCGCAGGCGAGCGTATTTGTTGCCACCCAGCACTTGGTCGATGTCTTTCAGGCCGTTATGGCCTCCGGGACTGCCCTTGCCACGCAGGCGCACCGATCCTAAGTCGATGTTGAGGTCATCAACGACAACCAGCAGGCGATCCTGCGTAATCTTTTCCTTTTGTAACCAGTACCGCACGGCCTTGCCGCTGCGATTCATGAAGGTGGAGGGCTTGAGCAAAATAAAGGTACGGCCCTTGTGTTTAAAGCTAGCCAGGTCGCCCAGGGTGTCGTTCTTGAAAACCACGCCCTGCTGTTCGGCAAGATGGTCGACCACATCGAAGCCGATATTATGTCTGGTACCATCGTAGTCGGGGCCCATATTGCCCAAACCGACAATCAGGTATTTCATTGGATCCGGTTCTTGATGAGCGGTTGCGGGTCGCAACCAATTAAGCAAGCGTTTATACCACATAGTCCACTGAACGTCATTTAGCGCGCAGAGGTTCCCGACCAGTCTACACCGAAACCTTGTATTCCCTAAGTGCTTCGTTGAGTGACACCTTGGTATCGGTGGATGCTTTACGCTGACCAATGATCAGCGCACAGGATACCTGGTATTCGCCGGCCGGGAATTTTTTGGTGTACGATCCGGGAATAACGACCGATCGCGCCGGTACCCGGCCGCGGTAGGTAACAGGCTCTTCACCGGTGACATCGATGATGCGGGTGGATTGGGTCAGCACCACATTTGCACCGAGTACAGCCTCCCGCTCGATATGTACGCCTTCCACCACGATACTACGCGAGCCGATGAAGGCATTATCCTCGATAATGGTGGGAGCAGCCTGTGGCGGCTCCAGAACGCCGCCAATACCCACCCCACCGCTGAGGTGAACGTTGCGTCCGATCTGGGCACAGGAACCCACTGTGGCCCAAGTATCGACCATCGAGCCACTGCCGACCCAAGCCCCGATATTTACGTAGCTGGGCATCATGATAACCCCTTTTTCCAGGAAAGACCCGTGGCGGGCTATAGCGTGGGGCACTACCCGTACACCCTGGCTGGCGTAGTCTTTTTTCATGGGGATCTTATCGTGGAATTCGAAAGGCCCTACCTCGATGGTTTCCATCTTTTGGATGGGAAAATAAAGCACCACGCCCTTCTTCACCCAGTCGTTGACGATCCACTGCCCGTCGTCGCCGGGTTCGGCGACGCGTAACCGACCTTTATCGAGGTGTTCGACTACTTCCCGAACTGCTTCCTGCGTTGCGGCTTGCTCGAGCAGGGAACGGTCATCCCAGGCCTGCTCAATGGTATGTTGGAGGTCTTTCATGTGTTTATTTGTCTTGAAGTTCAGGCGGCAAAACTACGGAAAATGGCCGATCTAATCGAGTTCGATCTTAGCAATTCGCACCCGGTTTCTGCGCTCGCTGGGCACCAGCATTTTATTGGGTGCTACCTGAATGGCGTCTCTAAAACGCAGACGCAGATTGAGGTTGGCGGTGCTCAGCAGGCTGGTGCGATCCAGCCGGCCGCTGCTAAAGAGGGCGTATTGACTTACCGTGTTCTCATATTTGATCTCATCGTTGAAGATAACCCGCAAACTAGCCGGGTTCTTCACCAGGAAAAAAGAGGAAAAAGCTCCGAAATCGTCTTGCGAGTACTGTTTTTTATGCATTACGGTTGTCCAATCGGGTGAGCCGTCGGGATTAATACACAGAGCAAACAGGTCGTTATAGTAGAAGTCGGTGATATTGCGGGCCGTTCCATCGTATACGAGACGGCTACTGCTCGCCAATCGGCGCTGATAGTTTCGGGCTTCCTCTCCGATAATCAGAATACCTCCATCCTGCCGAAGCACCACTTCCTGGATTTTGATCTCCTCCAGTCCGCGGTTGCGGCGAATTTCTTTACCCAATATCGACTCCACGAAAGCTTCACTGAAGGGGTGATAGGTCATTTTATGCCGCAGACCACCATCGGCCAGGGTAAAAAAGAAATACCCTTCGGCCTTCACCGAACTGCGCCGATAGAAAAAACCACCGGCTGAAAGTCGTTTGTTCTTATTGTCATAAACGAAAGAAAGATCGTAAATCGCCATTTCTTCCGGGTCTTCCATATTCACTTCCTGCAGGCTGAGCAAGCCACCCTCCATAGGATATTGGTACACATCGAAATGAGAGGAATTGCGGCGGGCCCGGTAACTGTCTTTTTCGATCACGGCGTGCATGCGGCCCATATTGTCGACCGTCATATGAATGATGTCTTCGGCCCACCGGAAATCGTCGGGCTCAATGCTTTTGGTCCACAGGGTTTCCATGGTTTTATTATCGAAGACATATACCTGCAGGACTTTCTGCTTTTCCACGTAGTACAGCAATACCTTCGAGCGATCTTCGGAGCGGGCTACTGTCACATCGGGATTGAAGAAGATGCTTCCCAGGTCGGCGATCACCGACGTATCCACGACGTTGGCTGAAGCGTCATATTTATTGGCCCGCAGCTTGGTCGCCCCACTGATCCGGTGTTTAAAAAAGACGGTAAAGTCCTCGTCCAGGGTGTTAATGGCAAGCACCTCCGGAGAGCGCTTTTGCAGCTCGATCTCCTTGGTCCAGCTACTGCGCATATTCTGATCGAACCCCTGCACTTCGAAGGTATTGGTCAGGTCGCGGAACACCAGCACCTGCCCCTTCAGCTCCCCGATAACCTCGTAATCCAGGTCGGAGCGTAATTGGAATTCATCGGAAACCAGCACTTGCTGAGCCGTCAGGCTTTCGCCAAAAAACAAACTGATAAACAGAAAGGGAAGAGTAAATCGCATAGCTGTGTATATATTGGCCGAAGTAGAAAATAACCAAAAGCGGCATTAACTACAACGCTTGTCTATTCTTTTAAATGCCTATTGTCGGCTATAGTTCTATTCCGGTGGGTTGTAAAAACCCTCCGAGGACGGTATTTTTGTCTTTTTGCGAAAGCGGAACCATGAGTAAGCGAAATAAACTGGAAAAATTTGCCGAAGTATTATCCTTCCCGAACACCTTTGAAAACTTTGATCACAGCGAACCTTCCCTGCTGGGCAAGGACGGAGAGCCGGTAGACCTGAAGGGGAAATGGGCCGCTGACTACTTCCAAAACGACCACCCCATCACCCTGGAGCTGGCCTGCGGACGGGGTGAATACACCCTGGCACTGGCCCGCAACTACCCGAACCGTAATTTTATTGGAGTCGACATCAAGGGGGCCCGCATCTGGAAGGGAGCCCGCATTGCTCTGGAAGAAGGATTACAAAACGTAGCCTTTTTGCGCACGCGCATTGAGCAACTCAACTATTTCTTCGAAGCGGACGAAGTACATGAGATCTGGATCACTTTCCCTGATCCCTTTCCCCGAAAAAGTAAGGCCAATCGCCGACTCACTGCTCCAAACTTTCTCAAGGTATACCGTCGGGTGCTGGCCAAAGACGGTCTGGTTCACCTAAAGACTGATGCCGACAGCCTGTACGAATTTAGCCTGGAAACGCTCCAAAGTGATCCGCAGGTAGTCATTCAATACCAGGACGACGACATCTACGCCAAGCCGCTGGCCTATCCGGAGCTGGACCACAAGACCTACTACGAGCACATGCACCTCGAGGATGGCAAGACCATCAAGTACCTGCGTTTTAGGATCCACGGAAGTGAGGAGGAAGAATAGGATTTTTTAACGTAAGGATGGGGCCTAATTTATTGATAAAGAGCGAATTGCAACCACCTCCCGTTGTATTTGGTAGAGGGTATTAGGTAATAGGACTTGCTCGAATCTCTATACACTATACCAACTACCCTGTACCGAAAGGTTGGGCCTTAGGTATCCTCTCTTTAAGAAATAGTTTGTGCCCAACCTTACGTTTTTTTAACCAACTTCAGGTTGAGGATCAGGTTAAGGTTAAGGTGAGGTTGAGTTTCCCTCCATCACTTCGTTTCGGCGGGCAGGGAAGGTTGAGGTCGTTCCTGGCCCCTTCGTCCGTACGGACTTCGGTGCCCGCATAACGGCAAGTTACTCCCAGATGGGGTGGTGCTCCAACTCTACGGCTTCTCCGTAGAAAAGGCGGGTAGCTTCCTCGAAAGAGGGGGTATGATCCGACACACAAAAGGTATGGGATGCTTTATTCGGGGAGTTGCGCAACAGACCGGCCTGTTCCAGGCTGGCCTGCACGGATTCGGCTACGATGCGGGTGGAGTCAAATACCTCGACCTGCCATTCGAAGTAAGCTTCGATGTCGGGACGTATCAGCGGGTAGTGGGTGCAGGCCAGCATAAGGGCCTCCATGTTGCGAAGCGCGGGGTCGTTCAGGTACGTTTGGAGTACCACCTTACTTACTTCGTTATGGACAAAACCCTCTTCGATCATGGGTGCCAGCAAGGGGGTGGCCAGAGCACCTACCTCCAGGTTGGGCTGGAGTCGGCGGAGCTGCTTCTGATACACGGCTGAATGCACGGTGGCCTTGGTGGCAATAATACCAACCCTACCGAATTGACGGGCCACCACGGCTTCGACCAGGGGGTCCACTACATTGACAAAAAGAGCTTGGTTGCGGAAGAATTCCAGCAACACATCGTAACCGGCCGTGGACGCTGAATTGCAGGCCACGACGATCATTTTGCAATCTTGTTCGAGCAGGAACTTACCAATCTTAAGGCAATAGAAGCGGATGGCATCCGCCGATTTATCACCGTAGGGGAGGTGAGCTGTATCGCCAAAATAGACCAGCCGTTCGTTGGGCAGGAGGGTATGAATAGCATTGGCGACCGTAAGGCCGCCAATGCCGGAATCAAAGATTCCTATCGGTTTATCTGCCGAGTTTGTGTGGGTCAACCGGGATCGATTTAGATACCGAGTTTATTCTTGACCATAGTGCTTACGTCGGCAGAATCGTCTTTGTAGAGCAGTACCGATTCATCGAAGATAAACTGGAAGCCATTTTCCTTGGCTACTTCTTCGATAGCGGCGTTGAGTTTATCATAGATCGGCTGGAGTTCGGTTGAGCGCTTCTCCTGGATCTTTTCCATCATTTCCTGCTCGTACTGTCCCAGTTCGGTTTCTTTTTGCTTCAGGCGAGCGGCTTCGCTTTCCTGCTGCTTGGGTGACAAGTCACCGCTCTGAACCTTTGCCTGAACAGCCTGGTATTCTTGCTGCAGTTCTTCGAGCATGGACTGCCCTTTTTTCTGCAATTGCGTCTGATAACTTTTCAAGTTGGCTTCAGCCTGCTTGAGTTCCGGCATTTCACTCAGGATCGCTGATGTATTCACATAACCGAATTTCTGAGCTTGAACCGTAACCGAGGCCAATACCAGAAAAGCGATCAGGCTGCCAAATTTTACCATTTGTTTCATTACTACTGTGTTTTCCTATTTTCTGTAAAATGGTCGCCGCTCGGAGCATTCTCCTATCGCTTCCTTCCGGCGGTGCAAAAATAAGTTATTAGCCCGATTTAAAGAAAGAAAAGGACTTTCGATCCACTCAATTTGAGCGAGTTATCGGGTTATTGTGCCTTGAACACTAGTTCAGGGCGCGTAAAATATCTTCTGTTTTATCGTACTGAGGATTGGAGAAGATCATACCGGCAGCGCCGGAGCGGTCGAAGATAAAGTCGTAACCGCGCTCGTTGGCGTATTCTTCGATGGCCTGATATACGCGTTCCTGAATGGGACGCACCAGATCCTGGCGACGTTCAAACAGTGCTCCTTCGGGGCCGAAGCGTGCTTTTTGCAATTCGCGTACTTCTTTTTCCTGGACCATGATCTCATCCTCCCGCTGACGCCGGGCTTCGTCACTTAGAAGGACTTGCTCCGCCTGGTAACGGTTGTACATACTTTTAATTTTGTCGTATTCCTGTGCGATTTCCTGGCGCCAGGTGGCAGCCAGTTGATCGAGTTCCCGCTGGGCTTCCTGGTATTCATCAATACTTTCCAGGATTTTATTCACATCTACGTAAGCAATTCGCTGGGCAGTAGCCGAGATGCTCAACCCGCCCAGTACGAGCAGGGCTAGCGTCCATTTGCGCAGGATATTCAGGGTAGTTGATCCGTTCATGTTCAGTCTTTTTGGTCTGTTGATAAAAGCGAGGCCAAAGGTACAAGTTTCTGGCTTCGACTTATAAACGTTTCAATATACACCAATATTCACCTGACCATATTGCCTTTAACGTGGATTTAACGGCGTTCGGGTGGTTTGTTAAGAGCCTTTAGGAACTAGCCCCGGTGGAGCGTCGGGCGTGGAGCTCCCCTTTCTCCAAGTCCCGTACTACCCTCATCCCCGGCCCTTCTCCCAATGGGAGAAGGGAGTCGTTTTTCAAAAACGGTTGAGCTTTACAGACAGGTTAGGTAGCTGAGGTTCCTAATCGCCTTATCTCCTAATCCCCATATCCCCTCATCATTTACAAGCACCCTTTCCCCAACTCCCCAAGTCTCCCATTCCTTCCCGGGCGTCAGTGAACAGGAAAGAAATCAATATTTGAGTGAACCCAATAGTCTCTCAGGTCTCTCAAGTCCCTTTAGTCCCCAGAACCCCGTTCCGGCCATTCCTTGATCCAAAGGTCAGTTTGCGGGAAGGGAATCGTAATACCTTTATCGCGAAAGAATTGATCGATACGGAAGCGAATATCCGATTTGACATCCTCGATGGCTAATAATTCTTTGGTCCAGAAGTGAATTTCAAAATCAAGGGAGGAATTTCCGAAATTGACGAAGCGCACGAAGGGAGAAGGAAACTTCAATATCTTTTTGTGGTCGACCACGGCTTCCAGTAGTATGTCTTTAACCAAATCCGTATCGGAGCCATAGGCGACCCCTACACCGACGTGGAAGCGGGCGATCTCATCATTATGGCTCCAGTTAGTGACACTATTGATCACGATTTTGGAGTTGGGAACAATGACGGTCATGTTTTCGCGCGTCTGTACCTCGGAGGTGCGCAAACCGATCCGTTTGACGGTGCCGTTAAGTCCCTCCACATCCACGACATCACCCACCTCGACGGACCGCTCGAAAAGAAGGAGGACTCCCGAGAAAAAGTCGTTGAAGGTTTGTTGTAGTCCCAACCCAACCCCCAGTAAGAGAGCCGCCGCACCACCTACAACCAGCGAAATGTTTACCCCTAAAATATTGAGCACCACCAACAGTGCGATGAAATACATCAGGTAAGTGAACAGCTGATTGATCGCAAACTGCGAACCCACGTTGATATCCCGCTTCTGATAACTGCGCGTGAGCAGATATCGAATACCCAACCAGGCAAGCAAGCGGGCAATATAGATGATCAACAGAGTCTCCAGCACCTTATTAAGGGTGATTGAGAAGGTTATGGGGTCTCCATTATTATCCCGTTTAGCCAGATCGAAGGTGTAGAGCTCGTAGCTAATGTCGAG
>JASBTH010000493.1 GCA_030148525.1 Saprospiraceae bacterium
TCGTCTGCGGGAAATGGATATCCGCATCTTCCAGTTATCCGACACTATTGGCGTTGCCAATCCCGATAATATCGCCTACCTCTTCAGCAATTTGATCGAAGCCTATTCCGACGTCGAGTTTGGTTCCCACTTTCACACGGTCCCCGACAAATGGCAGGAAAAGGTGGAAACCGCCTACCTGAATGGCTGTCGTCGCTTTGACGGAGCTATCCGTGGCTACGGCGGCTGTCCCATGGCCAAGGACGATCTCACCGGAAATATGCCTACCGAAAATATGGTCTACTTCTTTCAGGATGCCAACGTTCCTACCGGGGTGGACACCCGCCTTTTAGCGGAAGCAATGGGTATGGCGAATGAGGTATTCCCGCATTGAAATGCTCAATGCTCAGTGTTCAGTGCTCAATGAAAACATAGGTTTCCATTGAGCACGTAGCATTGAGCACTGTTCATTTACGTTGACTTATCCACAGATCATCCATAACCCTCGCCCCGTCTTCAGGTGCACCTCCGTAGGTGAAGCTGGCGGCCTCCGGAGCCAGTGGTCGCAAGCCGCCTTCGCCGGCACTATCCCAGGTGGTGAGGTAGAATTGTATGCCTTTGAGGTCGGAGGGATTGCCCAGGGTAGCCGCCGGGATACTTAATGTCACGGTGCCTTCGGTCTGGTTCGCGGTAATAAGAGGTTTCACAGTGCTGGCGGTGCCGGGATTGGTGGTGGTAGCGCCTTCTGCCGTATGTACCTGGGTGGTCCAGCCGTTGGCCTGGATGAGGACATCCCACCGTGCACCACCGGGCATAGCAGCGTTGCGGTTCGGTAGGATGGAAACCCCTGTCCGGCCCGGAACATCAATGAATAAGGAAAAATGAACGTGATCAAATCCATTCGGCGGATTCCATACCGTACTTAATGGTTGGTTCATGGAAATAGTCACTTCCAGGTTGTGGCCCTGCCGATCGATCTGCAAACGTCGGATATCGTTAGGCCGGTCGAAGGTTTCGTGAGTAGGGTAGCGGTAACTTCCGGAAGGGCCCCGGTCGTCTCCTGCGGGATCACCCAGGTTGGCTAAGGGCTGGCTGGGCAGGTCGAGGGAGAAGGAAGCCGCCGGGCTAACCAGGATGCTTCCATCCCTGAAGTCGATTCGTTGGAGGTAGTGGATGCCCATTGATAAGTTGTTCAGTGAAATGGTGGCCGAACAAACATCCCCGCATGACAAAGGTACTCGGGTATCCAGGCGGCCGTCGATCAGCAGGAAGCTGCTATCAGCCCCTGTATTCGGCAGACTAACTAATTGATCACTTCTGGTGACATTTTGCGGAATCTCCGGCTGAGGTATCGCTGCTGCCGTATTGGTAGATTTTGTAGTGGACGCACCCAATTGAAAGGCCAACCCCCCTTTTGCCGAAAGGCGTAATTCCGAGATGTGCCCATTTCGGATCATGGCCGATTGGGAACCTCCCAGTTCGAAGGCTTTCTTGATTTCGCGATTCATAGCCCCCGCTAAGGGAATATCCGGGGTCAGGATCGGATAATCGTTGGTGTTAAGGGCAACGGTGAGTGTGTCCTCCGGGGTAGCCAACTGGTAAGCAAATAAGCCGGGCAGGGTACTGCCATCGGCTAATACGGTCAGTGCACCCCGGCGCGTAGCGGGCTGTTTTTGCCGAAAGGCGGTAAGCTCCTTCACTAAACTGAAGGATTCGGAATCGGTGTTCAGTCGGCCAAAAAGATTGGGGCGGGTCTCGAGATCTCCTTGCTCCGTGCCCTGGTAAATGACGGGGACGCCGGGGATGCTCATAATAAAAAAGAGGGCCTGACGGGTAGCTTCTTCACTCGCCTGGGTGCGGAAGCGGGGCATATCGTGGTTGTCGATGAAATTCAGTCGTTGGATAGGGTTTGGAAAGTACTGCTCCTGCACACGCAGGCGGTAAGTAAGGCGATCAGTGGGTTGCCCGCCCGCAAAAACAGCCTGGATGGTTTGCTGGAGGGGAAAGTTGAGGATGCCATCCATCTCGGGTTGACTGCTGGTGCCCAGATATTTGGCGGCCATTCGATCTGCCTCATCGCTGTAGGGGGCGGCTGATACCCAGGTTTCCCCAAAGGTGTAGAAATCGGGTCGCCCCTGGCTGGCAGCATAGGGCTCGATACCTTCCAGGTCGCCCGCCCCCTGGTATAGGAATGCCCGCCAGAAGGGATGCTCGACGTAGAGGGGGGTATCAAATCGGAAGCCATCTACGCCAACCTCCCGGATCCAAAACTGGAAGGATTCGATCAGTGCCTCCCGCACTTCGGGATTGGCCGTATTGAGATCGTCCAGATCGGCCATCTGTCCCAAGTACTTTTGGGTGGTATCCTGAAAATCAGAAATGGTAGGCGTCCAATGGTAGATACCAGCTTCCCGGTGTTCGGGATTGCGGGGATCATTGCGATCAAAGGGTGGCTGGGTAGGAGCCCCCGCGTAGGTTTCCAGTTGTGACACCCGTTCGGGGTCATAGCTCGAACCATAACTGAAATAGTCACCGGTATGGTTGACCACCACGTCCTGGATGAGGTACATGTCCCGCGCGTGCAGGGCATCGGCGAGATTTTTGTACTCCTGCAGGCTGCCGTAGTGCGGATCGGTTTCCATAAAGTGGCTGGCCCAGTAGCCGTGGTAGCCGGTAAAGCTGCTGTCGGGGTTCCACCATTGGTTGCGTACCGGTGGTGTAAGCCACACGGCAGTAATGCCCATCTCTTCCAGGTAATCCAGGTTTTCTTCTATGCCCGCCAGGTCGCCGCCGTGCCAGAGGCCGTCCTGCGCCGGGTCGTATTCACCGGCCCCCTGATCATTATTGGTGGGATCTCCGTCGGCAAAGCGATCGATCATGAGGAAGTAGACGATCTGGTCTTCCCATTGGACGGGTAGTTCCTGTGTAGTGGACTGGCAACTGGTGAGGAGGAGGGTAGTGAGTAGTGAGTATAGGGTATGAATTTTCATGACATTGTTTTTCCTTGAATGGATCGGCTTGCATCAAGATCACGTGAGGCTGGGTTCGATTCTTTTTTAAGTGTCTGATATTCAGGGTGTAATGTTGTGTTTGGCAGGGGTTGTCAAGTAGTAGGACTTGCTCATATCCATATACACTATACCTACTACCCTGAACAGGGAGTCTGTGTCGAGCCCTAACGTTAAGATACTAACCTGCAGTTAATACAAAGTCAAAAAAATTTACCTAATATTGTTAGGTAAGCAAAGAAGGTGTACAAGGTTTAAAGGGGGTAAAAACAAGGATATGACACGCAATTCGGTTTTGATACTTTACGGGCTTTTGATGCTGGTTACGCAGGGCTTCGCCCAGCAGGTTTTTCGGGCCAGTTATTTGGAGCAGGCCGGTGGCGCTTACTACGATCCCAAAATCACCCTCGGTGATTCCCTGCTATCGGGCGTTGTCATCGATACCTACTCAAACGGGAAACCGAAGGTGTGGAAGGAAATACACAACGGGCTGGCAAATGGTTTGTGGCAGGAGTGGTACGAAAACGGTCAGTTGCGTTTTTCCGCTTATTGGAAAGATGGGTACGGGCACGGATCCTGGCGGTATTATCACTCCAACGGTCAACTACGGCAGGACGAATACTACGAGCGCGACCAGCCGGTGGGAATCCATACAGCCTATTTCAATAACGGTCAGGTTCGGGAACGTGGAGCGTATGAGAAGGGTAAGAAGCAGGGCCCGTGGGAGATTTACCAGTCGGACGGTCAGTGGGTGAAAACGGAGGTTTTTGAGGCCGGGGAGATGATGCGTACGGAGGAGTAGGAAGTCGGTCCTCTAGTGACGCGGATCAAGATTATTAATTCTTCGGAGAAAATACATTCTTATATTCCGTACCTAACGGCACGGTTTTTCTTTGTCCAATTTTAATTTCTACCCATATTTGGTCCCTAACGGGACCCCTGCAGAAGCCCCTCTAGGGGCAGAATATGGGTAGAAATGTAAAGGCGAATGATGGCAGGCGTGCCGTTAGGTACGCAATGTGTTCGCCCTCCCAAGGACCATTCGGCTTTAATGATTAATGACCCGCGGCACTACCGGATCGACCACCAAAAAAACCCCGAACGATCCGTACGGACCATTCGGGGGTATGTATTGCGAACGAAAAACGCAGGCTGATTACATCATGCCGGGCATTCCGCCTCCGGGCATTCCGCCGGGCATTCCGCCACCGCCGTCGTTTTCATCT
>JASBTH010000501.1 GCA_030148525.1 Saprospiraceae bacterium
ACGTGGCGACCTCTAAACAGGTTTGAGGTATGAGGTGTGAGGTAAGGTTCGAGGCCTCCTATTACCTTCCCTCAAACCTCACACCTCATACCTCATACCTGTTAAACCTGTTAAAGCCAAAGCTTGCGATACGCCCCATCCTTATCGTATTGATTGGCCTGTTTTTTAGTATTGAACACCCGGTCTCTCGGGTCATTCCCTACGCCGCCGGCGTACATCCAGTTGCCGTAGTTACTGCAAACATCGTAGTCAATCAATTGTGACTCAAACCAGGCAGCGCCCTTACGCCAATCCTGCTTTAATTGATGTACCAGGTAGGAAGCCACATTTTGCCGACCGCGATTGCTCATAAAGCCGGTTTTTTTCAGCTCCCGCATATTGGCATCCACGAAGTCATCGCCGGTCTCTCCGTTTTGCCATTTCCCGAACTGCTTATCATTGTTGCGCCAGGAGACTGATTTATCCTGAATGCCCCCCGGAAAGAAGATCTTGCGCCCGTATTTCATGGTAACGTACTTGAAGTAATCGCGCCACAATAACTCGAACTTCACCCAGTAAGTCGATTTGTTTTTGGTCACCTCCTGTTCGTATCGCTCCAATTCGTGGTAAATGGTCCGCGGTGACATACTGCCGTTGGCCAGCCAGGGCGAAAATTTGGTGCTGTAATCAGCTCCGATGAGTCCGTTACGGGTTTCTTTATAGGTAGCCACGGCATCCGACCCCCACAGGTAGTGATCCAGGCGGTCATCGCCGGCTACCGCTCCGCCCTTAAAGGCAAGTACGCCACGCTCATCGGCGGGAACCTTTTCCATGCCCAGGTCTGAATAAGTCGGTACCGGGGTATCCGGTAGCCCGGGCGTTACAACTGTACCGGGAGTGGGAATAGCCGGCCTGATCTCCGCGTATTTTTCTACTTTTTTCCGAAAGGCCGTAAAAACATCGGGGGTTTTATCCACTGCGAAGGGGACATCATCGGGATGCACCAAGGGGCTGCTGTGGAATAGGCGCAGGTCGTGGTTGTCAGCCAGAGCCTTTTCCATCTTTATTTCCTCGTGGGCATATTCTTTAGCCGCAAAAATGGCACCAGCCTGATACTCCCTGGCCAATTCCGGAAGAATGACTTCGGGAGTACCCCGCTTAATGAGCAGATTTGCCCCCTTCTCCTGCAGATGGTCTTTCAGATCGGTGAGACTTTCCAGCAAAAACTGTAACCGGTAGGGGCCCGTTCGCACGAACCCCCACCGGTCTTTTTCCAGATAGCGATCATCGATCACGTACACCGGAACGATCTCTTCGGCCGCATCCAGGGCAGCCTTCAAAGCCGGATTATCGTAGAGCCTCAGGTCATTTCGAAACCAAAGTATAGCCGTCTTCATATCTATTTGTTTGCATCCGGACGGCTAACAGTGGCTTTAGTGAAATGTTTACCACGCTTATCCGCTACCTCGAATTGCTCACCATGGGCAGGGAGGCCATGGTATGCAGCCCCGGCGATGCTTCCAGCACCGATCGGCAGGCGTTGATACTTATGGCACAGGTAGCCACGTCGCCGTTTACACCTCCCTCTATCCTGGAACGCAGGTTGGGCTCGCCATGAACGATAATCTCATCGTAGCTTTCCGGTTCGCCGACTGCAGCGCGGAAGATGAGCTTAATGACAGCTTCGTCACCTACGTATCCATTGCCGGTTTGCAGAACGCCGGCGGCAAACCCCGCCGGGACCTTCAGGTCCGGGAAAGAGCGTTCTTCATCGACGAGCACGGGTTGGATGATATCCTCGGTACGGTCCAGGGTCCACCCCAAAGCCTGGGCAATGAACTGCATGGACTCGGTCAGCCCCACGTGCCGCAGGCTTCCGTCGGCCTTGCGGGAAGCAAATTCTTCGGGACTCAGTCCGGCCCCGATCTTTCGCTGGAAGGGCAGCCGTCGTTTACTGGCATCCTGCACCCGGTGCACCTCGATCCGGTCGACCCGCTGACAAACGGCGGTCAGTTGCGCGGGTAAGGTATCCATCAGGAAACCCGGGTTAACGCCGGTACCGACCAGTGCGACCCCGTGGTCTTTTGCCAGTTGATCGAGTGATTGAGCCAACTCGGGAGATTCGTCCCAGGGATAGAACAATTCTTCGCAGGTACTCACCACCGCCAGTCCTTGTTCCAGGCAAGCCGCAACCTGAGGCGTGATTCGATCCATATCAGAAACGGTAGTTAGCAAGGCTACCTGCGGACGATGTTCTGCCGACCAAAGGGCAGCACGCAGATCTGAGCGTACTTCTACCCCGTAGGCAGGGCCGCCCGCCAGTATGCCGACATCCGTTCCCGCCTTGTGGGGGTCAGGATCAACAGCAGCTACCGTGCGCACCGTTTTTCGGTCCCTAATGTAATTAGTCATTTTACAACCCAATGGGCCCATGCCCAGCTGGATAATGTT
>JASBTH010000509.1 GCA_030148525.1 Saprospiraceae bacterium
CTTACGCAGGTCGCTGATATTTTCTTCGGGTGCCCCTTCGACGGCGATTAGATCCGCCAATTTACCGCGGCGGACCCTCCCCCGGTCGTCCAGCCCCAGCAGGTCGGCGTTACCAGCAGTAACTGCCCGCCATACGGCTAAGGGCTCCATACCGTAGTCGACCATCATTTCCCATTCGCGTACATTATCGCCGTGCTCGAATACACCAACGTCACCACCGGCGACAATGGAGACACCGGCCTCCAGGGCCGCCTTAAAGCTCGCTCGCTTGCGTTGAATGCGCAGTGGTTCCGGCTCTTTTCCTTTTTCCCATCCGCGGTACTGCAGGATGGCATCCGGTGCCGCCAGGGTAGGACAAAGAGCAACTCCGCGCTCGGCCATTAGCTCAAAGACCTCGGGAGTACCACCATCACCGTGTTCGATGGTTTGTACACCGGCCAGGGTGGCTCGTCGCATGCCCTCCTCGGTAGCTGCATGGGCAACGACCGGCCGACCACTACTTCCGGCCAGCTCCACAATGAGGTCGAGCTCATCCTGTGTAAAGGTGGGCCGGGCCTCACCGTTAGGGCCCCAGCGGTAATCGCAATACACTTTGATCAGATCCGCGCCCTTACCGATCTGATCGCGGGTCACTTTAATGAGGTTATCCCTTCCGTCGGCCACCTCGGCTCCGAGAGGCACCCGCACGTGAGGAGCAAAACCCTTGGGACCATAGCTGCCTGTCGCCACGATAGCCGGTCCGGCAACGAGCAGGTGCGGGCCCGGAATAACACCCTTTTCGACCGCTTGTTTCAGGCCCACATCCGCATAGCCGGCACCTTCGGAGCCGAGGTCCCGCATAGTGGTGATTCCCGCATTCAGGCTCTTCCTGAGGTGCACCGTAGCCCGGGCCACACGCTCCGCCTCCGATTCTACCAGCACCTGATCGTTCCAGGGCGTTCGATTATAGGGGTACAGTAAAATATGAGAATGGCCCTCGATCATCCCCGGCATCAGCGTTTGGCCGGGCAGTTCGATACGGCGGGCATCGTAGGGGACCGGAAAATCGCCCCGGGGACCAATAGCGCTAATGTATTCCCCCTCGACCAATACCTGCCAGTCGGTATGGATGTTTTCACCATCGAAAACCCGTTCCGGGACCAACAGAATGGGCTCTTGAGCCGGCAGGATCAAACAGGTGCAAAGTGTCCAAAGCAGGAAAGCTATTTTTTTCATTGGGTTGGATTTATAAGGGTTAGATTGCGGTGACCATTACAGTGATTGCTTTTTCAAGCTGTAGCTAAAGGCGTATTTTTTATACAAAAAGTGGATCAGCAAGGCCCGTACGGTCTACCCATAAAAAGGATGCACTACCTTCTAACCTCTGATCTCTGATTTCTGACCTCTCCATTTTTCCTGCAAATAGGCCTCACATCGATTGGCGTACGCTTGCATTATCCGTTGGGTGACAGGCCCCGGCCGACCGGTGCCCACTACCAGGCTATTAATCCCCACCACCGGCATCACTTTTTTCGTGGACCCTGTCAGAAAGGCTTCCTTGCAATCAGCCAGTTCATCCAGTGTCACATCGCGGACTTCAACCTTCATTACGTCCGATGCAATGTCCAGTACCTGATGACGGGTAATGCCGTACAAGATATCTTCCGCCGGTGTAACGAGGGTATCATCGGCAGTTACCAGAAAGAAATTGGAGCGGGTGGATTCGGTAATATGGGGGCCCGAATGATACAGTAATTCTTTAGCGCCACTTGACCGCAATTTGGGAAGCATCTGAATCCCCATCAGGTAATTAATGGTTTTTACATCGGGAACTTCCCGGCGGTATGGATGCGTCAGCAATTTAACACCCTCCGTATAGCACGATTCAGGGTGGCCCGGCATAGGGTATTGCATGATCACCAGGTTAGGCCGGGAGGGGGAATACCCGTCCTCGGTATAGCCCCCGGTGAGCACCAGACGAATACCGCCTTTTTTTGCGCCGTTGGCGGCAATTAGATCCAAAATTTGCCGAGTGAGCTCTTCCCTCGAATAAGGCACCTCCAGGTGCATGCGTTCGGCCGACCGGTAGAAGCGATCCAGATACTGATCAAAAAATAAGGGCCGGAACTCTTCAAACAGGAAATAATCAAAGATACCGTAGCCGCGTAGAATGGCCAGGTCACCTACGTTCAAAGTGGCCTTGCCAGCCGGTACGATAGTCCCATTCACTACGTATTGCATATCCCAGGATTGACTTTGGTTTGGTGACAAGGTACGGTAAGATTCTAAAAATATGCAGCGTACACAAAAGGCGATGCTACATCGTTACGACTATTCTTTTTTGGTGCATATTTTTTATCGTGAACGGTGGACCACTAAAGTGGTGCGCGATAGGGGGCTTCGTTTATTACCACAGCTGAAGCTGTGGCCTTATACATTCTCCGTGAACAGTGAACCGTGAACCGTGAACCGCGACACCGTGAACCGTGAACCGTGAACCGTGAACCGCGAACCGCGAACCGTGAACCGTGAACCGTGAACCGCGACCCCGTGAACCGTGAGCCGTGAACCGTGAGCCGTGAACCGCGAACCGTGAACCGTGAACCGCGAACCGTGAGCCGCGAACCGCGAACCGTGAACCGTGGCCCTTGGACCGTAGCCCTGGCCCCCCGGACAGCACCAGATACTCGGAAAAAATCACCCATTTCGGGTGCGATTTCGCATTTGCCCTGCCCGTAAGTAGTCTTAGTTTTTCTCCCGTTACCGACAACTTAACAAGAATCCCACTTTCAGATACCACTGATTTTGAATAAATTATTTGGGATTTCGATAAAAAACCAAACTATAACCTGATCTTTTGCCAAAAGGCAAAACAAAAGCAAATACTTCACCTATGAGCCACACCACAAAAGATATTCGCAATGTCGTTTTACTGGGTCATTCAGGCGCCGGAAAAACGACGTTCGCGGAATGTATGCTATTTGAAGCCGGCGAGATACATCGCCGTGGCAGCATCCAGGAAGGTAATACTGTGAGCGACTATACCGATATTGAACGCGAAAAACAACACTCTCTGGTCAGTACCCTCCTGCATGTCAACTGGAAGGATTCAAAAATAAATATCATCGACACACCGGGCCTAGACGACTTCTCCGGGGAGGTGGTCTCGTCCCTGAAAGTAGCAGCCACGGCTGTAATCCTCCTCAATGCACAAAATGGTGTGGAGGTCGGCACCGAACTCATATGGGAATACGTCGACGAATTTGAAGCCCCCGCACTGTTCGTTATCAATCACCTGGACCACGACAAAGCCGATTTCGACCAGACACTCGAGCAGGCCCGTCA
>JASBTH010000513.1 GCA_030148525.1 Saprospiraceae bacterium
AGATCTTAAAACCCTGGCTCAGCCCACACCTATCGAAGAGGGGTTACTGGATCAGGGTATTCGGTCCATCATCGTTGCTCCTTTGTTCAATAAACACGATCAGGTGATTGGCTTGCTGGAGATTGGTTCTCCCCGGCCTTATGCCATGCACAGTTTTGTCGAACTCAGGTTTAAAGATTTGCTGAGCCTGTTCAGTATGGCCGTGGAAAGAAGCAGAAAAGAAATAGATAACCAGGTCGAAGCCATCATCCGGGAACAATTTACGGATGTTCATCCGAGCCTCGAATGGCGTTTCATCGAGGCCTCCTATAATTTAATGGAAAAACGGGAGGCCAATGATGGTATGGGGAGTATGGAACCCATTGTTTTTTCGGATGTCCATCCCCTATATGGTCAGGCGGATATTGTCAACTCTTCCAATATTCGCAACAAGGCTATTCAGGATGATTTGATTGACAACCTGGAGAGAGTCAAATCCCTGCTGAATCGTTGTGGGGAAACCACCCCCTTCCCCTTGCTGCACCAGTATCATATGCAGGTGGAAAAGGCCATTGAAGAAATTTCGAATGAATTCAATTCCAACGACGACTCGCGAATAGTCGACTTATTGCACTTCCGGATTCATCCGTTATTGCGACATATTCGAACGGATTTCCCGGAAGTAGCCAGCATTATTTCCGGGTATTTTGATGGATTAGACCCCGATTTAGAGGTCGTTTACCTGCGCCGGAAACGATACGAAGATTCCGTCGATATGATCAACGATGCCATCTCACAGTACCTCGAAAAAGAGCAGAAAAAAAGTCAACAGGTACTCCCCCACTACTTTACCAAATATAAAACCGACGGTATTGAGTACACCCAATACATTGGGCAATCCATGCTTCAATCCGGCTCATTTTGTGCATTGCATCTGCAAAACTTTCGGCTGTGGCAATTGATCGACATGTGCAAGATCACAAAACTGGTCCACGAAAAGCAGGAAGAATTACCCGTATCACTAACCACCGCCCAATTGATTTTCGCTTACGCCTCCACCCTGAGTATCCGTTTCCGGCAGGATGAGAAGCAATTCGACGTAGACGGAGCCTATAATGTGCGTTATGAGATCCTGAAAAAGCGTATCGACAAGGCGACGACGGAGGAAACCAATGAGCGTATTACCCAGCCGGGCAAAATCGCTATTGTCTATCTGCAGGACAAGGATCGTCAGGAATATCTGGAGTACCTGAAGCACGATGGCCTCATCGAACCCGAAATTGAAGATCTGAAAATTGGGCGGCTGCAGGGAGTTCAAGGCTTAAAAGCACTGCGAGTTACCGTAAAAATCTAGACGCCCCTCATCCCAGGTTGGGATTAGCCGAAAAATATGCCCCCAGAAAACCCAGCACGGTGATTACTACCCCCAGCATGAATACGGTATAACATATACGTAGTTGAGTGTACTTACGTCCCAGGCTTTTACCCAAAAAATAGAGATCGCGCATTATTGAGTCTTCCAGGAATTCTTCCTCATCCAGTATTTGCCGAATGCCTTTTTTATAAGTCTCGAAAGGCATTTTGTAAAAATTACCAAAGAAAAACAGATTTGACCGGCCATCCTCAATGGCTTTTTGCTCCGTCATACCTGTCATGCGAATCGGTCGCGTCGCCAGGGTAGCGAAGATCATAGAAACCAAACACGTAATCAGCAACAGAGCGGAGGGAATCAGCAACCAGGGATAGGCGTTTAATTGACTGATGGCGATGGGAACGACCAGGGTGATGATCAGAGCATTAACACTGAGCATAATGTTTGCCTTATTATCTGCCAGTGTACTCAGATCTAAATGATTGCGCAGGGCTGTTTTAAACATCATTTGAGCACTTTTACTGCCCTGAAGCCCACTTACATCACCATCGCCAGATTTCTTCTTTGCCGTCTTAGCCAGTTTTTTCAGGTTGTTAATATTGTTGGTCAACTTGGGACCGTACATCTCTTCGGCGTAATCCGTGAAAAAGGTTTGTCCTTTCAAAAATTTGTAGTTCATCTTATACCAATCGGCATCCGAAAAGCGCTGGCCCAGGAATACTTCCCATTCGTGTCGCAGGCCTTGTAAATGAACGAGGTACCCATCACTGCCTAAATTAATCAGGTCGGCATCCCGGATAATCTTTTGCAACACGTTGGTAGGCCGGTTAGCCATAAACGTGACATCCACGCAGTCCAGGACCTCCTGCATTTTTTCTTCCGAGTAATTGTGTTTTTCAAGGAATTCGCGGGCAAGCCGGTGGCTTACGTCTTCGTGTCCGTTATAAGTTTCCACGTGTCCGGTATCGTGGAAGAGTGCAGCTAGTTCCAGTATTTCCAGTTGGGTGGACGAAAGATTGGCCATCTCTCCCAGTTTCCGGCTGGCAGTGCGTACGGCCAGGGTATGGGATAAATTGTGGTATTGATGATCATCGGTAAGCCTTTGGGTCAAAAGCTTCTTTACGTATTCTTCGGCCTCATCAACAATGGCTACCTCTTGCATGTGTGGCATACCGGTATATTCTTACGTGTAAGTACGCATTTTACTTCCAAACAACCAAGAAGAAACCGCTTTCGCCAATGCTGCCTGGTTTCCGTCCGTTCGGACGGAAACCAGGCAGTCAGAGCGGTCAGGTTTATTGCCCTGCTTTTTCGTATTTCTTCTCCAGGTGGGGTATCCCCTTGATCATCCATTCGGGTGCCGGAGCATCCATCAAATAATGGTCGAAGTACTGCTTCATCCGGATCTGGAAGTCTTTTTGGTTGGCCTCCCGACGCAGGTGGTGCCCCTCATTAGGGTAAGACAAAAAGATTACTTCCTTACCCAGACGGCGGGCAGCATTATAAAACTCCAGCCCCTGGGTCCAGTCGACAGCCCCGTCGTTGGTGCCGTGCAAGATCATAAAGGGCGTGCTGATCTTAGGTGCGTGGTACATGGGGTTTTCCCGCTGGTACACCTCCCGGTGGCTCCAGGGCGTGACATCGCGTCCCATACGTACCTGACCAATTTCCATAATACCAGTATGGTTGGTACCTGAATTCCCGTAAATATTGTTGTAGAAGCTTTCCAGATCAGTGGGGGGAGCTCCGGTAACCACACAGGCAAACATATCGGTCTGGGTCACGATAAAGCTGGACTGATAGCCTCCCCAACTGTGTCCCTGCAGACCAATATGATCAGGGTCGGCATAGCCCTGGTCGATCACCTCCTGCACGGCCGAAGTGATGCAGTCCAGGGAGCTGGTGCCCGGACGGCCGGTTTCGTACACATTATCGGGCATAAAGAAGAGATAGCCGTTGCTCGTATAGGTGGAGGCGTGCGGCCGGTCATCGTAACGGGGCATGGAGTAATTGTGGTGGCGCTGCGACATCTTTTCGTAGAAATAAACCACCATGGGATAGCGCTTTCCCTCTTCGTAATCCGGGGGCAGAGCCAGGGTGCCCTGCAGACGGTCGCCCTTGCTGTTCGTATAATCTATCAGAATGCGTCGCCCCCAGGCGTATTCGGCCTGCTGCGGATTCGCATTGGTGATTTTACGCATATCATCCAGAGCCGTAGTACTGACGTAGTAATCGGGATAGTCCACAAACGTTTCCTGCGTAAAGATGACCCGGTCGGATTCCCGTGCTTTATTCAGTCGTCCTACGCTTTTATCCACATAATGTAAGGCATCAGGCTCCTTACCCATAGTTAGTGAGTAGTAACCCGATTTTTTTGTCCATTCTCCGTAGGCAGATAGCAGTATGGGATCAGAGGTATCGATGTAGGGTTCCTCCCAATTCAGGTTGGCGTAGCGAAAGCGAATTTCCTCGTCATCGCCCATACCTTTGGTAATATTTGTAGCTGTGCCTCCATCCAGGCTCAAATACCAAAGATCATAGCGGTGGTTCACAATAACGCCTTTGCCATCCTTCGTCCAGCCGGCTAAACCATAAGGCGGGTTTTCGTGCGGGTATGGGTGTTCCGCATTAACAAAAGAAACCGGCGCACTTTTCGAGATGGTTGTTTTGCGTTGTTCTTTCAGATCGTATACGTGTAGTTCTTCGTCTTTTTGGTAGAGGTAGTACCGCCCGTCGGGTGAATATCCCAGCGGTCGTTTTACCAATTTCTCAAACATGGTGGCCTCACCACTCACCAGATCGACCCGGTACAGATCGGCCGGAGATACCCCCCAATTCACATCGCTGACGTAGGGTTTTTCGTTGCGTCCTACCCAATAACGAGCATGACGGGAATCGGATATCTCCCGCAGGGATTCGTTAGCCAATTGACGGAAGCTGCCATCGGATAGCCGGAATCCCGACAAGTACGTATAGTTCCGGTTGCGTCGGGCCCGGATCCGCTGAACCGAATTAATCGTTTCGTCGGCATAGTGGAATACATCCACATTGGCCACGGTATCCTTATCGAGTTTTACGGTTTCTTCCTGTTCGCGAATACCGAACAAGACCATGCCGTCGTCAGAAGTCCAGTGCAGATCACCATTCTCACTGATTACCATATTTTCCGGGAAACCGGAGGTCTCGGACGGGTCCAGTATTTTCTTGGTCACACTAGCGGACCCCAGTCCGGTAAAGGTGAGCAATACGTTTTCACGGTGCTCCAGGGTATCGGGCTTGGTGCCTTTCAATACAGCCAGAGCGTTACCGCTTTCCGCCCATTCGGGCCGCAGCCGATCCTCATCGTTCCAGGTGAGGTTGGCGTATTGGGCGCGACCACCATCGAGCATCTTGATAGTACCTGAATTCAGGTTGAGCAGATAAATTCCATTACCAACTTTTTCGGCAG
>JASBTH010000518.1 GCA_030148525.1 Saprospiraceae bacterium
GATGGCGAAAATGTCTAGAATTTGGTTCTCACAAAGCCTTTTTTGAGCTTCGTAGCATGGCTACGGGGCGAAAAAAGGCTGCAGTGAGGTTCAAATAATAGACATTTGCAGTCCAAAGGATAAATCCCAAACACGCTCTAAATCTCCTGCCTTATACGAGCTGCCAAATACAAGGTGACATTCAGTTATGTTGCAATCAGCTTAGCCCCCATCCCGCGTTAACCAAATCATCGGGGCACCACTTGAGGAGTATTAGTTGTTGTTTTCCTGCTTCTCGTCTTTGCGATCGTAGCGCAATACTTTGCGTCGGCTTTTGAGCGGCATATAACGATAGGGACGATCCTGGAAATCGGTTAGCAGGGAATCAGTTTGACTGCTCAATCGGGTAAGATCCCGATAGAGGCCGTCATCCTGCAAGAGTAAACCAAGGGTTCCTTTTCCGGCCTCGAGGTCATCCACCAGATTTGAGATTCCGTCAAAAGAGTCATCCGCTTTACCGAGGGTGGCCCGTAATTCACTGATGGTGGTTTCCACCTCCTGCAAAGTTGCAGCCAGATCTACGGAAGCTAATTGACCACTAAACTGCTCGGTCTGGTCAATGATCTTGGTGATTTGATTATTACTGCTGTCCAGGTTGCTGGTGATGCTTTCCAGGTTAGCCAGGGTGCCGTTGATGTTATCCGAAGATTTGTAGAGGATACCATTGAGTTGACCGGAAGCACTTTCCAGGTTGGACATGGTCGATTCCAGGCTCCGCAGGCTATTGGCAAGGGGGCCGTCAGCCTCTTCGCCCAGCAGATGGACCGATAGGGAATCGACAATGGACCCAATACTTTTTTCCAAAATGGTCAGGTATTCGTTGAGTTCTTCCTGACTCAACATACTGGAAATCATGCCGAGGCTGACTCCCTGAATATAATCTCCGCTTTGGGCACAGTCATCGCCGGAGCAGGGGGTACCGTACCGGAGCTCAACGGCTTTTCCGCCCATAAACCCTGTGGACTTGATATAAGCCACAGTATTTTTGGGGATGCGTACATCCTCATTCAGGTCGAGGGTTACCAAGACCATTTTTCGGTCGAGCAATGGTTTGATATCTGCGACAAACCCAACCTGTACGCCACCGATAGTCACCGGGGAGGAGGTTTTCATCAGGTCGATATCCCGGTACTCTACGTAATAGGTGTTGGAGTTCTTCAGGATGTTTTTCCCAATAATAAAGTTGAATCCCCAGTACGACAAGGCAAGGGCCACTATGGCCAATAAGGCCACCTTAATTTCATTGGACATAGGAGGTGTTCTTTTTTCCGGCTGCAAAGGTATAAAATGTAGCCAGATATTCACGTGCAGTATAACTCCTTGAAAACGTCGTCTAGGTTCTAAAGGTTGGGCAGGATATGACTATGTCTACGGAGTTTCTTGAATAGTACGAGCTTCATCGATCGAAATGCGTTTCCCCTGGTAGAATGCCATGACAAAAGCCTCGGAGAATCCGCGCTTTCTAAGGTATTGCTTGGCTGCAACGGCCTGGTCGATCGTTTGGAAGTTCCGGGCCCTGTATTTAAAGAGGGCTGCTTCTTTAACCACTTCAATGGTATAGGGCAGATCAAGCCAGCGGGCGGTGGTTGTGTTCTGAGGTTTATCACTGGCGATCATTTGTACGAAAAACTGGACTTCCGCTTTGGGGGGTGGAGGAGGAGGTGCCTGATTCACGTTACGATTAGGGGTAGGTACCGGCCCCTGAGCGCGCACGCTGCGGTGGTCAGTAGGCTCATTCCGTGCGGGCTGGTAAACGTTAGTGTATACCTTAGGTTCCGCCGAATCGGTTTTGCCGGCATTATTCTTAGGGACGGAATGTTGTTTTTCTTCGGGTTGTTCCTGCAGAGGAGGAGGAAGGGAGGTGTTGATAGCCTTAGGTTGCATTTGCCGGGCGGATCTGGCCTCCTCAGGTTGATTGCGGGAAATACTTACTAGTGGCTCCGACATTTTTTCGAAAGCCCGGGATTCCATTTTCTGTTTATAATTGGAAAAAGCACCCAGAATGGCTGTTGCCACGGATGCCTGACCTTCAGCACTCATCAGGAATCGTTCTTCGGAGGGACTGCTCAGGAAGCCCGTTTCAATGAGCACGCTGGGCATGGTAGTTTCTTTTAATACCACAAATCCTGCTTGTTTTACACCGCGGCTCCGGCGGTTAGCAGTATCCCGTAAATGATCTTCTACGCTTTCCGCAAAAAGAATGCTTTGTTCGAGGTAGGCATTTTGAAATATGCTCAGCAGAATATGTCCTTCCGGAGAATTGGGATCGTAATCGTAATTCTTCTCGTAGTCATCCTCGAGGAGGATGGCGGCATTTTCACGTTTTGCCACCTGCAGGTTATGGTTGGCCGTGTGGAGGCCCATGACGTAGGTTTCTGAACCACGAGTAGCAGAGGAACCCGGCATGAAATTGCAGTGAATGGACAAGAAAAGGTCCGCTTCGTTGCGGTTTGCAATGGCAGCCCGCTTGTATAGCGGAATAAAGGTATCATCGTCGCGGGTCATGATAATGCGAAGATCGGGGTATGCTTCCCGCATGGCATCGCGGAGTTTCAGGGCAATACCGAGTGCCAAATGCTTTTCCCGGGAATTGCCACCCAGGCATCCCGGATCATGCCCGCCGTGCCCGGCATCGATTACTACGGTCTTAACCTCGTAGTCGGCTTTATGGTTTGGGTGGGTTTTGATACCTTTGTGCACCTGATCGGAATCGGTGGACGGCGTAGCGACCGTGTCAACGGGATCCGTTGTCAAAAAAGTGTTAAAAGCAGGAGCTAATGGCTGCGACCAGCTCAACAGGAACGTTTGCAAAAGGATGAAGGCGGTGACCATAGTATATCAGTATCCAATAGTTCAAGGGAATGGGGCGTAGCGGACCAAATGCTATCCGGGTCTTGCGCACTGTCAATCAAGGTTGCATCCTCGTTTGTACAAAATAACAGAAATATCGTATTGAAACCAAGCGGGTTATTTATAATTTTCTTTCTCTGTGTGTTCGCCTTGCCGACCCTGGCCCAACGCCCGGTGGACACACCCCAGCTACCCGTTCAGGATACACTGCCTGCGGTTGACACTACTTTGTCCACCCCTCCCGGTTCCTATAAGGTGTCCAATTCCGGCCTGGAAGCTCCCGTTGTTTATCCCGCCAGGGATTCCACCATTTTTGATAACCTGGGGAAAAAGATCAGGATGTACGGCCAGGCCAAAGTGACCTATGAGGAGATATCTCTGGAAGCCAATTATATCGAAGTCGATTACGAGAATCAGATTATTCTGGCTAGTGGTTATCCCGACAGCTCTGGTACCATGGCCGGTTTTCCCGTTTTTAAGGATGGCGAGCAGGAATTTAAGGCCGAAAAGATCCGGTACAATTACGATACCGAAAAAGGAATCGTATACGATGTTACTACCCAACAGGAAGATATCATCGTGCACGGTGGCATGACTAAATTTATCCGTGGAGACAGCAGGGATACCACTTCAAATGACATTCTCTACAGTAGCGACGCCCTCTTCACCACCTGTACCCTCGATGAGCCTCATTTCGGTATTCATAGTAACAAACAAAAGGTAGTACCCAATAAGCTGGTGATCGTAGGCCCTTCCAACCTGGAGATAATGGGGGCACCTACGCCAGTTTGGTTGCCCTTCGGGTTCTTTCCCATCACCTCTGGCAGAAGATCGGGCCTCCTGTTTCCCAACGATTTCGAATATTCCCAAACGTGGGGATTTGGCTTGCGGGGCGTAGGCTGGTTTTTCCCGCTTAGCGATAACTTCAACCTGGAACTACGATCGGATATTTACCTCAAGGGAACTTTCGGCCTCAGCGCGGCTTCAACGTACCGCAAACGCTATAAATACAATGGAAATATACGGGTTGGCTTCGACTCCCGTCAGATCGAAAACCCCTCGGATGCCAGTATCTCCCGTAATCAATCGTTTAGCATCCAATGGTCGCACCGACAGGATAGCCGGGCCCATCCGACCAATAGTTTCGGGGGGAATATTAATATTCAGACAAACAACTACCAAAGCCGGGTATTCAATAACGCTCAGAATGTACTGCAGACGCAGTTGACCTCTAACATGACGTTCACCAAGCGTTGGCAGGATGCACCCCTGACCTTTTCGGCGGCTTTTAACCACAGTCAGAATACCAATAACCGGCAGGTTACCATCAACTTTCCCGACCTCCGCTTCCAGACCCAGACGTTCTACCCGTTCAAACGGAAAGGAACCGGAGGAAACCAGGAGCGTTGGTACGAGACGATTAATATGCGGTACAGCGCGGAGGCCAAAAACCGCCTTACCGCCACCGATACGACCTTGTTCGATGCCTCCACATTGGAGAATGCGCAAACCGGTATGCGCCAGGATATCAGTATGGGGTCGACCTTCAAGGTGCTTCAGTATTTCAATATCAGCCCGAACGTCAGTTATCAGGAGGTATGGAATCTACGCTCTCTGGACCGGACCTTTGACCCTACCTTGCAAATAGTAGCCGATACCCTGTTCAATCCCGATGATCCGTCTGACTTTGTGGTGGAATTCGACACTATCAGTTTCGGCCAGATAAATACGGACACCCTGCGTGGGTTTCGCAGCTGGCGTCGCTACAGTGCGGGCCTGAGCCTTAATACCCGGATTTTCGGTACCCTCAATTTTCGAAAAGGTTTTTTGCGTGGCTTGCGGCACGAGATTCGCCCCACCATCTCCCTGAGTTATTCTCCCAACTACCTCGATCCGGATTTGGGCTATTATCAGGAGTTGCAATCCGACGTGCGATTCCCGGATCAAACCCAGACCTTCAGCGTATTCCAGGGAGCTATTTTTGGCGCCCCCCCGCGGTCGGGCCAGCAGTTCTCGCTAAATTACAGCCTTAACAATATCTTCCAGGCTAAGGTGTATTCCAAACGCGACTCGACCTCCAAAAAGGTCAAGTTGATTGACAACCTGTTCATTTCGGGTAACTACAATTTTGCGGCGGACACCCTGAACTGGAGTCCGGTCAGTGTGCGGACTACAGCCCGTTTTTTTAAGGGTATCACCACCCTGGGTTTTAATGCTACCTTCGACCCCTACATACTTAATGAGAGCGGGCGTCGCATCAATGAGCTCTCCATCAATAATGGGGGAGGCGTGTTGCGCTTCGACCGGGCCAGCCTGCGAGCTACCTCTAACATCACCGTCTCCAAGCTCAGGTCCATCTTTCAGGGTAAAGAGGAGGAGGTCGTGACCGATGTGTCTGAGCGACAGCGACAACGGCGCTTAAATCCCAACCGGGAAGAGCAGGATTTTCTAAGTCTTTTTGAGAACTTCTCTATATCCCACAACATTTCTTTCGACTGGGTCCGTCGGGAGGAAAAGACGGAGTTTATGGTGTCGACCAATTCCATCAACTGCCGGGGGCAAATCCAGCTTACTAAGAACTGGGCGATCAGTGTCGGAAACTTCGGGTACGATTTTGTCCGCAACGGCCTGTCGTACCCATCGGTTGGCTTCCGTCGCGACCTCCACTGCTGGGAAATGGACATGCAGTGGCAACCCACCCGGGGAACCTACACCTTTAATATCCGCGTTAAGCCGGGAACACTGGATTTCATCAAGGTTCCTTACCAACGTAACAATATTGATGGCCGTAATGCATTTCGTTAGTTTTTTGGCGAAAGCCCAAAAAAAATAGCCCGCCGGTAAGCGGGCCATTCGAATAAAATTCATGGGATTTCAGTGGGGAACTCTCAGAACACTGTAAACAAGGGGGACGGTTTTGGGATTATCATTCTCGGATCACCTTTTTGTGAATAATATGATCCCCCACTTTCACACGTAGTACATAAATACCCTCCGGTAAATCTTTAATGGATACCCATTCGGTGTTGCGGGCAACCCCCGTCAGGGTGCGCCCGTCGGTGCCGATAACCTGAATCTCCTCAATGGGAACTTCGAAAGACGTTGTTACCCGCACCATATCGGAACTGGGGTTCGGGTAAACCGACAGACTGTTGCGCAGGTCAACCAGACCTGGATCCGTGGCGGGGTCGGTGAAGAGCAACTCGAAATCACCGCCACCAATGCCTTCTTCCTCCAGGTCGATACGGGTCCGACGACCGTGGCGCAGGTAAATTTCCGTGCGGATACCAGCGATGTCATCCTTAATACCACGGAGCATCGCAATGGGACCATAACCGGACACCTCGTTCTGGTCAGTACGGCTGATGGCAATCTCGATGCGGCCGTTCCGGGCATCCGTGTAGTCGACACTGGCCAGGTTGACACCGGGGACACCCATCCAGCTGGTAAGTACCTCGACATCCACGGTCGCCGGATTGATGTGCTCGGGATTGAACTCGATCACAAAAGCTAATCCGTAGATGTCTTCCACCGGCCGTTCCGCATCGCCCAGGATAATTGGGATATTCAACCGTGGATCAGTGGAACCCATGTGACCACCTGGTGGGAGTTCCAGGCGAATCGGAGGATCGAGATCCGTAGCCGGCAGCGTATCCGGGATCTCCACCTGGCCGTTGGTTTTGTTGTAGTTGGCCAAAATAATGCCGATGTCGCGGGCATCAATGATGCCGTCACCGTTACAATCGGCGTGCTTATAGTTCAGTCCGTTGGCAAAGAATTGTGACCAGGCACTACCAGGGATACTCGCCCAATCGGTTGCTCGTTCGGCCCGCGCAAAGCCGCGGGAGCCGTAGGCTACGCCAACGTTAATAAGATCGATGTAGTTGGCGATGTTATCCTTATTGGCATCACCGGGCCATACGTCGCTTTCGTCGGCACATTCCGGGAAGCGCAGGGCTATTTCGCGGAAGCAGTCATTGCTGGTCAGGGAGCCCAGCAGCAGGAATAGTTCCTTGCCAATGCCGGGGTCAATGGGGCCCAGTCGAACGGTGCCCGATGCATCAAATCGGATGCTATCGACAATGCGGTCGTTGATGATCACCTCGATGGCGACATTGCTGCCGGCCTCCAGGCCTGACTCCAGGAGGATGAAGACCTGGCCGTTGGTGTCGCACTCGGTTGTGCTTACCTTGATTCGGTCGAGGAAGCAATTGGCCTCTGGTGAACAGTCGGGTACTTCAACTTCGACCCGCGCACAGCAATCGGGACGGTCGTTGATGCATACGCCCAGGGTGACTGTACTGTCAGCGGGTAATTCAAGCTTCACCTGTACGGGGAGCTCGTCGATGCGGTAATACCCCAAAACCTCTCCGTTGGCATTGAGTACGTCGAAGAATGCATTGTCAGCACCTTTGGCTTCGAAGTCGATACCCACCAGATACGAGCCATCGGGATTGCACTCCAGTACACGGATCTTCAGGTCTTCGACCACGCAATCGCCAGGTTCGGTGCAGTTTTCAGGAGCAATGACCTCCGAGTGGGCAAAGCAAGTGGGATCGTCCAGATCGACAACCAATACATCGTAGCGCTGCCCATTGGCCGGGAATGGACCCACTGCCACCTCCTCGGTGCCGTATTCGTAGGGGCCGAAGAGTTCGCCACCCACAAACACCAGAAAGGAACCTTCGCGCTCGTCGTTCATCTCCGGGTAGATGAGGGCCTTGAAGAACCCGTCTTCACAGCTACCTACCCGTACCTTGACGTCGGCCAGGCCACAAGGGGCTACACAAGCCGGTGATTCAATACGGGTGCTGATCTTGCAATCGAAGTTGCGGAAATCACGGACCGTAACCTGATAGACTTTGCCGGGGCCGCCCGACAGGTTGCCCACGCGGATGGGTAATTCATCGTACATATAGTTGCCATAAGCGCGGCCGTTCAGGAAGAGGGTGAATCCATCGGATACATCCATGTAGTCCATGTCGACCTTCAGGTCGAAGCGGCCTTCGGCATCGCAATCACCGGCTTTTACGTCCAGGTTACTCAAGCCACAGGTGTTGCGGCAGGGTACGTCGTAGTCGATAGTAATGCAGCAACTTTCGGGGCCATTGGCAGCACAAAGCGTTACTACATCCTGTTTGGCATCGGGCAGGGGAATATCGGTAATGCGTACGGGGTTTTCACCCGCTAAAAACCGGAATTGGTATCCGGAGGAGAAGGTGGCAACGAGCACCTGATCTTCCCGCAGTCCTTCGGACCGGTAGGAAAGGGTCATGTGGTAGGTGCCCTCTTCGAGGCATTCAAAATCATTAGTCTTCAGGTTGTACAGTACACAGGGTTCGGTAGGACAGCCCAAAGGAGAAATGAAGCCTTTTTGTTCGCATTGTTCATCCGCCAGATCCTGTACCTGGACGATCAGACCATTTGGCTGGGGCTCGTCGAATGGCCCCAGGCGAATTGGTAGTTCCGCATAGGCAAATTGACCCAGTGTATCGCCGTTCTGGATTAGGCGGAAACGACCGTTTGCATCGGGGTAATCGAAATTGAGCGTCACGAAGTAGGTGCCGTCGGCGTCACACTCCGTCTGCTCGAGTTTCAACGGGCCCAAATCGCAGTCGTCCACACAGAATAAAGCCGGTAAACGAAGATCGGTACGACAATCAGCTTCTTTACTGTCTACTGCCGTCAGTACAATAGCACCTGGTTCGATGGGTGGGTAATAAGGACCCACTTCGATCGGGAGCTGATCGTATCGATACGTACCGATCTCGTTACCGTTCTGCAACAAGACAAAGGATTCAGAAACACGTTCGTAGGTAAA
>JASBTH010000534.1 GCA_030148525.1 Saprospiraceae bacterium
CGCCGTGCCTCTCAGGGAAAGGAAGGATTGGCAGAACTAAAGAAAAATGTCGACACCCTGATTATCATCTCCAACGACAAACTTCGCCAGATTTATGGCAACCTGTCGATTTCCGATGCCTTTGGGGAAGCGGATAATATCCTGACGACGGCCGCCAAGGGTATTGCCGAGATTATCACCGTACCGGGTTACGTAAACGTTGATTTCGAGGACGTTAACACGGTTATGCGCGATTCCGGAGTAGCCATTATGGGTACTGCTTCGGCAGAAGGGGAAGACCGCGCTAAAACGGCAGTCGATTCGGCCCTGCATTCTCCTCTGCTGGAAGATAATGATATTCGGGGTGCCGAACATATTCTATTGAATATTACCTCCGGTACCAAAGAGGTAACCATGGATGAGATTTTCGAGATCACCGAGTTTGTCCAGGAAGAAGCCGGGTACGGTACCGACCTTATCTGGGGTAACTGCTATGATGAATCCCTGGGGGATAAGATCAGCGTGACGGTTATTGCCACCGGATTCGAGCGGAACCGACCTAAAAAAGAAGGCAAAGGTAAGGACAATCGCATCGTGGTGTCTCTGGATGACCAGGACGAACAGACATCTAATCGCAGGCCAGGACTGGCGGATATCGGTTTTGAAGAAGGATCAGATAATGAAAATACCGTTGAGTTCGAAAACCTGCGTCCAACTACCGATAAGTACAAACGGTATAGCTACGATGAGCCTTATATGAAGGGGGATACGGAAGAAGAAGGTAAATCATCTGATTCCGACCGGAAACGGAAGTATAAGGAAGGGCAACGGCGCCGTCAAAATCACGACCTTCCGCGCAAACTCAAACTGAACAATCCTAAGACTATCATCGAATTGGAGAATCAGCCCGCCTATCTACGGCGAGGTATCCATCTGGACGATGTGCCTTCCTCGGAGGAGGCTGATCTGTCGAAATGGACCATTGGCGATGATGAAGATGCAGATATTCAGCAAAATGGCAATGCCTATTTACACGATAATGTTGACTGACTCTACTAAACTAAAATCCTATTACCGAAAGCGCGGGGCTCGTCCCCGCGCTTTTTTTGTTTTACGGTAGGTGAACCGCAGTATCGCTATCGAGTATGACTTTCAGAAGGTTTTGAAAATACACTTTTGTTTGTATCGAAATCCAAACAGCCATCTGTATCGTATGTTAAGTCAGTAATCAATGTGATCGAGGTCATATTTATTGATCTGAAAACACATTTGCTTGACAGGCGAGGACACTTAGGATTCCGTTAATACTGTTTAACTCATCCTTAAGAGTCGCCAAACAACATAAGGATTCCAATCCTAGTTCTATTATTAAGTTTGACTGAAATCACCCTATGGAGTAGATCAAACGAATATTGATGGCTTCGTGCCGATATAGTTTTGCATCGCTCCCTAAACCTATGAAACAATGAATATCCGAAAAATCAAATTGGCCTTAACAGTAGGTCTCATGAACACACCCTCCGGAAATGCCCTGCAACTTATCAAGGAACAAATGAAAGGTTTCAGAGATGAGGTAGGTTCTTTTCTGGGACTCCAGGAAATCAACCGGGCCCGATTGAATCACAACCACGAAGAGCACCGCTATTCGATGCGCTTTGAGCGAGTGACAGTTGACCTGGACGTAATCTCTAACCCAAGCACCAAAACGCAGGTCATTCGTCGATTTGACCTGCACTAGTATGAAGGTTTTCCCCCGCCTATGAACATATCAATCAGTTAAACAGCTTTTTAGGAGCTATTCGTCCCATCGAATAGCTCCTTCTTTTTTGGGGATTCAGCCGTTTAAATTTGGTGGTTGAAAACGAATAGTGGACATTTTGTAAGGAACCATGGTTCCTGACCAAATCAAAGGATTTTACCGCAACCGCTTCTTAAGTTAACCAACTGTGAATTAATTAGTAATTCAGGTTTGGTAGTGAAAAACCTCCTATCTTTGCCCGCTGAATTTGATCACTACTTACTTACAAGTACATGGAGTTACGAAACATCGCCATTATTGCCCACGTCGACCATGGTAAAACTACCCTGGTAGACAAGATGATATTGGCCGGTCAGCTCTTCCAGGACCACGAAAAGCCGGGAGAATTGATTATGGATAATAATGAATTGGAGAGGGAGCGAGGCATTACCATCCTGGCGAAGAACGTATCGATCCGATACAAGGACACCAAGATCAACATCATTGATACCCCTGGTCACAGCGACTTCGGGGGTGAAGTGGAGCGGGTCTTGAATATGGCCGATGGCGTACTGCTTCTGGTAGATGCCTTTGAAGGGCCTATGCCGCAAACGCGATTTGTATTGCAAAAAGCCATCCAATTGGGCCTGAAACCCATTGTGGTTATCAATAAAGTCGATAAAGAAAACTGTACCCCGGAGGAAGTACACGAAGCAGTGTTCGACCTCATGGCCAATTTGGACGCTTCGGAGGATCAGCTGGATTTTCCCGCTGTATACGGATCGGCTAAGTTCGGTTGGATGAATGACCATTGGGAGGACCAAAATGATAACATTTTCCCGCTGCTCGATGCTATCCTGGAACACATCCCGGAACCAGAAGTAGCGGAGGGTACCCCTCAGATGCTTATTACTTCACTGGACTACTCCAGCTTTATCGGCCGGATCGCCATCGGACGACTTCACCGGGGTTCCCTGAAGGATGGCCAAATGGTTACCCTTTGCAAGAGCGACGGCTCCTTTCAAAAGAGCCGTATCCGCGGCTTATACGTCTTTGATGGCTTTGAAAAAATTAAGGTAGATGATGTTCAGGCCGGCGAAATCTGTGCGATTACCGGTCTGGAAGGGTTCGAGATCGGTGACACTATTGCCGATCCCGAAAATCCCGAGCCCCTCGATCGCATTGCGATTGATGAGCCAACCATGAGCATGGTCTTTACCATTAATGATTCTCCGTTTTTCGGTCAGGAAGGAAAGTATGTGACTTCGCGTCACGTAAAAGAGCGCCTGGAAAAGGAGCTTGAAAGGAACCTGGCTCTTCGGGTCGAAGAAACCGACTCAGCGGATACGTTCCGGGTGTATGGTCGCGGTGTCCTTCACCTGGCCGTGTTAATCGAGACCATGCGCCGCGAAGGCTATGAATTACAGATCGGTCAGCCCCAGGTAATTACCAAGATGGTTGATGGCGTACAGCACGAACCGGTCGAGGAGCTCACCATAGATATTCCGGAGGCTATTTCCGGTACAGCTATCGATATGGTGACTCGCCGCAAAGGACTCATGCTGTCGATGGAACCCAAAGGCGATCGCATGCTGCTGAAATTTGAGATCCCCTCGCGTGGTATCATCGGACTGCGTAATCAGATGTTAACCAATACCGCCGGTGAAGCAATTATGACGCATCGTTTCCTGGAGTTTCAGCCTCATAAAGGAGATATTCCCGGTCGTATCAACGGCTCCCTGATCTCCATGGAGACGGGAACATCTATCCCTTACAGTATCAATAACCTGCAGGATCGCGGTATTTTCTTCATTGGTTCCAGTGAAGATATCTACGAAGGACAGGTTGTGGGGGAAAACAGCCGCGCAGGTGACCTCGTCGTGAACCTGACCAAGACGAAGAAGCTCACAAATATGCGTTCGTCGGGTGCCGACGATAAGACCAAGCTGATTCCTCCCCGCAGGTTTACCCTAGAGGAGGCCCTGGAATACATTCAGGCCGACGAATACGTCGAAGTGACCCCGGAGTCCCTGCGGTTACGCAAAATCCTGTTGAAAGAGCACGAACGCAAACGCGCAAAAAATGCAGCTCTGAGTAACTAAGATGAGTTTATACCGCTTCCGAAAAGGATTGGGCTTTGCCCAACCTTTTCACGCGAGTATATACTCGACTCGAAGTGGTTTGGATTCCCAAACCACTTCGTTGTCGGTATA
>JASBTH010000542.1 GCA_030148525.1 Saprospiraceae bacterium
AAGTGAACGTGTATAAAATGGTGATGGACTACCTGGATTTCGACAACGAACGGGAAAAACCATATACGGACTTCCTCAATATGCCCGTCGAAAAACTGAAAAATGCGGGTAAACACTTCCTCTTTCCCGCCCGCAAGGAAAAGATCCTCTTTATCGTGGATACGTCCCTGCTGGGCAATTGTAAAGAGGGATTTGCGATGACCGAGCACGCCCTCTACTGGAAGTTCCCTCTCCAAAAGGCCCGTCTGGTCAACTACGAACGCCTGGAGGACGTTAAGCGCGTCGAAAACTGGATCACTATCAACGGTCTGTACTTTCACGTCAATGCTTCCATCAACCTGAAGATGTTGAAGCTCCTTAAGAAAATAGCAGGTATCAGGTTTGAGGTTTGAGGTTTGGGGTTTGAGGTTAGGTTATAGGTTACCTCACACCTCAAACCTCAGACCTGGAAATCCATTCGACTGTTGCCCGCAATATCTCCTTATCCTCGCCTGTGTGAACGATGCGGTGGTGGAAGATGCGGTCTGAATCTACATCTTTAATGCGTTGCAATAGAACAGAGTCGCCAAGCTTGGTTTCGCCCAGATAATTGATGTCGACCCGGACGGGCTGATGTTTGAGGTTATGGGTGCCATAGGTATCGAGCAGCCAGGAGAGGTAGCGGACATTATTAACGTGACCGATCATGTCGATGTCACTATAGCGTACCGAATAGGTCGTTTCCCGTTCCACCTGAGCGGGTATCTGCAAGCGTTCGGGTTCTCCGCAGGGAGGTAGGTCGTCGGGGCGTACCGGGAAATCACTAAAGGGTAGCCGGGTGGGTTTGCGTTCGAGGGTATGTACTGAAGTCCAGAGCGTGCTGGCGGATCCGAGGATTTGATCGTCCACGCTATGAAAAGAAAAATTTCGAAAGGATAGCGGCCCGCGCATACGGTGCACCCACGTTCGGATTCGTATAGTCTCCTGCCAGGAGGGGGTACTTCGGAGCTCTACCCGTAATCTGCTTAGGGCCCAAAACAATTGCTCTTGTTGCATTTCGAAGAAGCCTACCTTGAGTGCATTGGCGTGGCGGCCGGCTACCTCTTGCAGTACATTGCAGAGTGCGTCCAGTCTACAGCGACGCTGGTGATTTACCATTGATGCAGTGATCGGAAGATGTTCTTCCCAGATATCGGGTTGATCCATGTTGCTCGTTTAGACTCCCTTAAAATACGAAAGGTCAATAAAAAAATCCCGAGTACCGGTAAAACCAGCATTCGGGATTTTTTTGCGAAAGCATTAAAGATTAAGCATGGGCAGGCACTTGTCCTAATTGCCTTAACATGCGGGCATGCTCTACCAGAGCCCCCATAAAGGTGGGCTTAACATGGTATGGTAACCCAAATTCCTGGGCCGTCTCGCGGACGATCTTCGAGAGTTTCGGGTAGTGAATGTGGCAAATATTGGGGAATAAATGGTGCTCGACCTGGTAATTCAGTCCGCCAATGAACCAGGCAAAAACCCGGCTTTTGGGGGCGAAATTCATAGTGGTTTGCAATTGGTAGATGGCCCAGTTATTCTCGAATTTGCTCGTATTGATGTCGGGCTCGGGGAATTCGGTATGTTCCATCACGTGTGCCGTCTGGAAAACCATGGAAAGGGTCAAGCCTTGAATGAAGTGCATGATCAGGAAGAATAGGATAGTCCAGTACCAGGCAATATTGACCACCAACAACGGAATGACCAGAATAAACACGTAATACAGGGCTTTGGTCAGGACCAATTCGGTCATAGCTCCGCGGTAGGTGCGTCCGTGTTTTTCGAGCAATCCGTTATTCTTATAGCGATTAAGCTGCTTAAAGTCTTTGGTGGTGATCCACATGTGAGTCATCAGACCGTACAGGAACCAGGCGTAAATGTGCTGGTAGCGATGAAAAGCATGGTGTTCCTGCTTGGGCGAGAAGCGAAGGATCTTGCCGGCATCAATATCTTCGTCCATACCATCTACATTGGTAAAGGTATGGTGGAGTACATTGTGTTGTATCTGCCAGTTTACGGGATTACCGCCGCAGAAATACATGATGCTACCTACGATCTTATTCACGGTCTTATTACGTGAATACGCACCATGGTTGGCGTCGTGCATGACCGAGAAGCCGACCGCTGCAGTCCCGAATCCCATGATGATCCAGCAGAGGAAGATGAGCCAAATATTGGTAACAACTCCCAGCACCATGAGCAGGTAAGGGCCGAATAGCATGCTCAGTACAACCACTGTTTTAATGATCATTTCGGTATTAGCGTACCGCGTGCGATTGTGCGTGCGGAAAAAATTGTTCACCCGTTGGTGCAACACTTTGACAAATTCGCGATGCTGTGAACGGTTAAACGAGAACTTATTGATTTCCATAAAAGATAATTGTCTGGACCGGTGGCCCGAGGAAAAGCCTGGTGTAGTAGGTATGATGATTTGAAACTCAAAAAGGCTATCCGATCATTGACCGGTTCTAAAAATTTTTATTTTCGGACCGAAAGTTAATAAACAATTCGGTTTAAAGAGAGTTCAGTTTTCCAGTTTGACAATACCTTAACAATAATAGCCTTTTTCCACAATCCTAGGCCGTCCCTGGAGCCCATTGCTCCATTTTCCGCTTTACGTAATAATAGGTTTCTATCTGAGACCGTATAGCCAGGTCAGCTTCATTTCGATTGTAGGCATTGGAAAACTCGATATCAACTATGCGGCTTTTTACGTTATCATTCAATTGGATCTGAATATAATCGAGGATTTCCCGCTTCAATGCCAGGTCGTAGACCGGGAAGGCGGCCTCGACCCGGTAGCTAAGGTTGCGCACCATCCAATCGGCCGAAGACAGGTATAAGAGCTCTTCACCGCTGTGGTGAAAATGAAAGATCCGCGCGTGCTCCAGGAACCGGTCAACGATGCTGATTACCTGAATGTTCTCACTAAATCCTTTTATCTCGGGGACCACCGAGCAGATGCCCCGAATGATCATTTTTATCCGGACCCCTGCCTGACTAGCCTCGTACAGTTTTTTGACCATTTTAGCATCCTGAATACTATTCATCTTCAAAATGATCTCCGCTTTGTTTCCCTGCCTGGCCTGTTCGATCTCGTAGTCGATCAGTTGCTCCAGTTTCGTTCGCAGGTTAAATTGCCCCACCAGTAGATGCTCAAAGGGGGCCGGAGGTACTTTTACGGTTTCCAGGAAGGAAAACACCCGGGCCACTTCGTTCGACAGGCGTTCGTCGCGGGTAAATAATCCGAAGTCACTATAGACCTTAGCGGTATCCTCGTGAAAATTACCGGTCGAAAGGTAGGTGTACAACACGGGGCCGGCTTCCTCCAGCCGACGCACCAAGGCTATCTTAGCGTGTACCTTGACCCCGGGAAAGGAGTACTGTACATTCACACCCGCCTGTTCCAGCCGTTCCCCCCAACTCAGGTTGGCTTCTTCGTCAAAACGCGCTTTAACCTCAATAAAAACCGATACCTGTTTACCTGCTTTCACAGCTTCCATCAGGGCCTGCATAATACGGGATTTTCGGGCCACACGGTATTGAGTGATCTTGATGTGGGTAACGTTTGGATCTCTGGAGGCTTCCTCAAAAAAGCGAACTACCGCTTCGTAGCTTTGGTAGGGCACATGAATCAGGTGGTCCCGGTCCCGGATGGCTTCCCAAAAATCGCCAACATCTTCCAAAGCTGAATAGGGAAGAGGCGGCATGGGGGGATTTTTCAAGTGGGTCATCCCGAAATCCGGAAACTTAAAAAAGTCGAAATTATTGTGGTAGCGCCCCTCGCGCAGGGTGTCCAGCTTTTCGAGGTCAAATACTTCCTTCAGGAACTCCAGCAGGTCGTCGGGCATGCTGCGGTCGTACACAAAGCGGGAGGCTGGCCCCACATGTCTACGTTGCAAACTATCCTTGATCTTTTGGATCAGATCACCGCTGAATTCATCGTCAATATACAATTCTGCGTCCCGGGTCAGCTTAATGGAGTAGGTGTCGATGATCTCGTATCCGGGAAACATCCAGGAAACGCTGTGACGCACTATATCATCGATCATGATCAGGTCGTGTCCGGTACCACTACTGGGCAATACAATGAATCTTTGCAGGTGATCCGATGGGATCTTTACCAGGGCGTATTGCGGTTCGCCCTTATCTTCGTCCAGTGGCTTCAGCCAAAGGGTCATATACAGGGCTTTATTATTGAGGAAGGGCCGGATACGATCGCGGACCAGCAAAACGGGCTGTACGAAGGGCAGCATGTGATCCTGAAAGAAATTCTCCACAAATTCGATCTGCTGATCATCCAGGTCCAGTCGCCGCAAAAGCCGGATATTGTGATTGGCTAATTCCGGAACGATCATGTTTTCGAATACTTCGCTGAAAACCTCCTGTTGTAGGTTTACAATCCGCCGGATCTCCTTAACCACGACCTTGGGGTCCATATTTAACTCTTTCTTGGTCTTTTTGCCCAGCCGTAAAAGGTTGCGGTGGTTGGCCATGCGAACGCGAAAGAATTCATCGAGATTAGAGGAATAGATGGCGAGAAATTTGATTCGCTCCAGTAGCGGAACGGTGGTGTCCATGGCTTCTTGTAATACCCGGTAATTAAACGATAACCAGCTGATATCCCGGTGGATAAAAGGGGTGCCATCATCCATTTTGGTTAGTTGTACTACGGGGCTAAAGTCAATGGTGTTCAAGACGTGTTTGGTTTTAGTCGTTTTTCGCTAAAAAAGGGACATTTGTTCGCCGGCATCATCTTCGATCAAAGTCGGCCCCCGATATACAAAACTAGTCCATTTTCCCACTTGTTCGGCAACGTATTGGGTTAATTCCGGGGCCAGTATATTGTCGGGCTCATGCGGGAAGAAATAAATATCCCGGACACCTTGTTTCGCCCAGTTCTCCAGGCGCTCCACCCAGGCGTCGATGCGCTGGTAATCGGATGTATGCAATCCATTACCTACGAATCGTATCATGGTCGTTGGGCCTGTGACACCCATATGAGCTACATCGCGGCGTCCGGCCACATCCGTGATCACGGCGGTTTTTTCATACTTCGCCAATAAGAGGAGGAAGTCCTTAAGGTGCTCCGGCTGATCGAACCAGCTCTCGTGCCGTACCTCCACTGCCAGCGGATGGTGATTGGGCCAACCCTTTAAAAACCTGTCCAGCAATTGCAATCGGTCGTGACCAAAATAAGGTGGTAACTGAATGAAGCAACAACCCAAACGCACTCCCATAATGTCCAGGGCATGACTGAATTGCGCAAGTGATTGTCCACCAATACCCAGGTCCCGGCTATGGCTGATACTTTGTGGAACTTTGGGGCAAAACCGAAAATCTTCCGGTGTCTGATCGAGCCATTTGCGAACCTGCTCGGCTGAGGGGATACGGTAGTGGGTTGTGTTTAATTCAATGGTGTTGAATTGTTGACCGTAAGCGGATAAATAATCTTTGGCAGGGGTACCTTTGGGGTATACTTTACCTACCCATTCCTTCATCGACCATCCGGTGCAGCCCAGATACATGTGCGCAGGAGGGACCGGGTTCCCGGTATCTGCTTTTTCCCAAACTACCTGATTCACCGGAGGATCAGCCGGCAGGCTGAAATCGACTTTCTCAATGTTAGCAACTTTTCCAAATTTCATATCGTGATGTATGGTTCAGGGGCCAAGGTCCACGGTTCAGGGGCCCAAGGTTCATGGTTCAAGGTTCGAGGTCCATGGTTCATGGTCCTTGAACCAACCTGAAATAAATTTCAGGCTCGCAAAAAAATCCGTAGCTTCGTCACCGCCCTATCCAAGCTCAGACCATCCATTCACAACGAAAATCGCCTATGAAAAAACGAGCTAACATTGTTGCCGGCAACTGGAAAATGAATAAGGATTATCAACAGGGCCGGGACTTGACGCTGGAGATTGTCAATAAATTACAACCCTCCGAAACAGTGGTCATTTTATGCCCTCCTTTTACCCACCTCCAAAATACACATACTGCGATTAATGACATTTCAAACCTTCATTTGGGAGCCCAGAATTGTCATCAGGAGGAAAGCGGTGCCTATACGGGGGAAATTTCCACCGGTATGCTCAAATCTTGTGGCTGTGACTTTGTCATCATCGGGCACTCCGAACGCCGGGAGTTTTTTAGCGAAAGCGATGAATTACTGGCCCGGAAGGTCGATCGTGCGTTAGCCACCGGTCTGCGCCCTATTTTCTGTTGCGGCGAGCCTTTACCGATCCGGGAAAAAGGGACCCACGCAGCCCATGTTTCTGAGCAAGTTAAAAACGGTCTGTTTCATCTACCGGAGGAGCAGATGAAAGAAGTGGTCATTGCCTACGAACCCATCTGGGCCATTGGAACGGGCAAGACCGCATCTCCTGAACAGGCTCAGGAAATGCACCAGGTCATCCGGAGCTTGCTGGCCAAACAGTACAGTGAAGCATTAGCCGAGCGTATTTCCATCCTGTACGGAGGAAGTGTAAAACCGGCAAATGCCGCTGAACTATTCGCCAAGCCCGATGTGGATGGTGGTCTGGTGGGGGGAGCCTCCCTTAAGGCCGACGATTTCATCGGTATCATTAACCACAGTAACGAGGCATTGGCTAAATAGTCTAGGGCGTCATAGTCGAAAATGAAACGATGCGGACGGGACGGCCCCACATGGCCGTTCCGGCTACATCGGCCTCGCGAATGACCAATTTGACTTTCTTGCCTTCGTATTTGAGTTGCTCCGGCATATTGACCGGCAGGTAGTTGTTGCCCTTTTCGTCTTCTAATCCCCAGAAGCCTCCTTCCAGATTCTGATAGACGACGGTTGCCGTAATTTCTGTACGTGCCATATTGACTGGATTAGTGAGCCGGTAAGATATAATCCTTTAGTCGCTGATCATCATTTTTTCGATGGTTTCCTGCAGCTGCCTGATGAGGGTATTTTGTTGCTGCATGGATTCCCGCATTTGATGGAGATTTTTCTGAATATGACCATCCTGAACCATGGGCTGAGCGGGTAAGAAGGGACCGATACGCGTCTTGACGTACCACACCTCGGTGAGGTCGCTTAGCGGCATTATCTCCGACTCGTAATAACTGTTGTCGGAATGGAGCAAGAGCCTTTTTTGGGTCTTCAGTTCATTCGTGACCCGACGGATGAGTACATCGGCCCGCGTTATGAGCACATAGACGTAATTATCCTTGATCCCTGTTTCCCAGAGCGTTGGTTCCAAAAAACTGCACACAATCTTATCACCTTCCGAAAGGGTAGGGGACATACTGTCGCCAGTCACATCGAATGAGCGGTGTGTACCCGCCTTGTACTTGTAGTCGGGCAGGGAAAAATGAGGCAGACTCTGGACAAAGGACGGATTATCAGCTTCGCTGGCGTAGCCTGTATGTGCAGGTGCGGGAACGTGGACTATCCGCTCTTCTTCTTCCATGTTGGTAAC
>JASBTH010000557.1 GCA_030148525.1 Saprospiraceae bacterium
CACATGAGCATCCGCAACCGCCTGACGTTAGTCTTCACCCTGCTAACCGGGTTGGTTTTGTTTGGGACTTTCGAAGCTATTTACATCCTGTCGAACCGGCACATGCAGTCGGAATTCTTTGCCCAATTGCGGGAGCGAACCACCATCGCCGAGCAATACTATCTGGAGGAAGACGAATTAGGGGCCACCATTTACCAGGATGTCCGACAGAAACACCTGCGACAACTGCCCAACGAGCGCGAGATCGTCGTGCCCGCCGGTTTCCAGCCCTCCCCGACGGATACCACCTCCCTGTATGACTTGCCATCTGCTTTTCTGGAACATATTCAACTGAAAGGAGAGGCCCAATACCGGCAAGGTGATACCTATTACCACGGCCAGCAGTACCTGGATGATGAGGGGGTCTTCCTGGTCATCGTTTCAGCACAGAATGCCTACGGTGCGGGGGAGATTCGCAATTTGCGACGGGTGCTGTTAATTACCTTTTTTCTGGGCATGATTTTGGTCTATATGTTGGGTACTATTTACTCGGGGCGGGTGCTTAATCCCATTTCTCAGATGACTGATCGGGTTACGGCAATTACCGCCTCCAATTTGCATTTGCGATTAGATGAATCTTCCCCCAAAGACGAGTTGGGGAAGTTGGCCGATACCTTCAATGACATGCTCGATCGCCTGGAGACATCTTTTGAATTACAGACGCATTTCATCAATAACGCATCCCACGAATTGCGGAATCCCCTGACAGCCATTTTAAGTGAAACGGAATACCGCTTGCAACGCGATTTTCCCCGGCAGGAATACCGGGAATCCCTGGCGACTATTGCTCGTGAAGCCAAAAGGCTCGACTTGCTCACCAGTAGTTTATTATCCCTGGCCCAAACTACTGCCGACGGTGACGGGTGGCGTATTGACCCCATTCGAGTGGATGAACTACTTTGGGAAGCCCAGCAGGTGGTAGACTCTAAGTACCCCGACAATCAGGTACAGTACGATTTCAGTAATTTGCCGGCTACCTTCGAGCACCTTCAGGTGGACGGTAACGAAAGCCTACTGAAGGTCGCCATCACGAATATCATCGATAACGCCTGTAAATTCTCCGATAACAAAAAGGTTTTTGTTCGACTGACCGGAACGGAGAAAGCGGTCCAGATCCTGGTGGAAGACTCCGGAATTGGTATTCCGGAGGAGGATATTAATCATATTTTTGAGCCACTTTACCGGGCGTCCAACGCACGAGATCAAAAGGGCTTTGGGGTCGGGCTTTCCCTGGCCCAAAAAATCCTGCATGTACACAAGGGACTGCTGGAAATAACCTCTGGCCCCGGTAAGGGTACGACGGTCCGAATACTCATTCCGACCGGGATTGCAAGGACCGGTGGGGAGTCTGAATTCACGCCTTGATCGAGCGGAACTTCATGCTTTTTCGCAATTTCCGTGGTTTTTTAATGTGGTTTTAATGTCGTTTTAAACCTGTTTTAAAACGGTGATCGTAGTTTGCAAAATTCTGATTTGACCGTCGATTGTCGGTGGTTCATCCCTTTATGCGACGTTCGTTCAAAAGTCACGTCAACAGCGTGTCCGCTATGTAGCTTGGAGGGATAGCATATCGATACACGACACTCGTTACCAAAAAATAAATCAATCGAATCCATGAAGAAATATTTCCAACACGCTAAGCATGATTTTCCAGCCAGTGTGGTGGTGTTCCTGGTAGCGCTTCCACTCTGCCTGGGTATCGCACTTGCCTCCGGTGTACCACTGTTGTCCGGTTTGATTTCCGGTATCGTCGGTGGTATTGTCGTAGGGATCCTGAGTAAATCACCACTGAGTGTGAGTGGTCCGGCCGCTGGCCTGGTAGTCATTGTTTTGAACGCACAGGAAACCCTGGGATCCCTGGAAGGATTCCTTTTGGCAGTCCTGATCGCCGGTTTCATTCAATTAGTCCTTGGTTTTGCGAAAGCGGGTGTTATCGGCTTGTATTTCCCAACCTCTGTGATTAAGGGGATGCTGGCTGCTATTGGCATCATCCTGATCATGAAGCAGCTTCCATATATGTTTGGTGTAGGAGGTGTGAAACTCTTTGAGATCAACGGTGATGTTCTTGCCGGGTTGAATCCCGGAAGTTTGATTATCGGAGTGGCATCCCTGGGATTGCTTTTGTTATGGCGTACATCAGCCATCCAAAATATTGCTGCGCTTAAAGCCATTCCGGGGGCAGTAGCAGCAGTAGTTTTTGGTGTTGGATTGAGCTTTTTGTTTAAGGCTTTCGTTCCGGGGCTGGCCCTGATCGACAGTCAATTGGTAAGTATTCCTATATTGTCGAATTCTGAATCACTATCGGACATAGTTATCACCCCTGATTTCTCCATGATCACAAACGTGGAGGTCTATATTACGGCGGTAACCCTGGCCATTGTTGCCAGCCTCGAAACGCTGCTGAGCGTTGAGGCCGTTGATAAACTCGACCCCCTCAAGCGTCGTACACCAACCAATGCCGAACTCAAAGCACAGGGGGTAGGTAATATGGTGTGCGGCATGATCGGCGGTTTGCCCATCACTGCGGTAATCGTCCGTAGTTCTACCAACGTCGATGCCGGTGCTAAAACTAAAATGTCTGCTATCTACCACGGGATATTGCTGGTTCTGGCTGTCGCGTTTTTCCCGGTGGCAATGAACACGATTCCCCTGGCTTCACTGGCTGCCATCCTCGTCCTGATCGGATATAAACTGGCCCGACCTGCCCTGTGGCAGGAGCAGTACCGCACCGGCCGGGCGCAATTCGTGCCTTTTGCGACTACCATCATCGCTATCCTGGTAACTGACTTGTTGATTGGTATTATCATTGGTATGGTGGTAGGTGCGTTTTACATTCTCCGGGCCAACTACAAAGTGCCTTACTTCTACCACACGGAGAAAGAAGATGGAACGGGTAAGGAACACATCAATATTCGACTGAGTGAGCACGTGTCTTTCCTCAATAAAGCAAGGCTTCAACTGGCATTGGAAGAACTGCCAGCCGAAAGCAAGGTGGTGCTGGATGGCACCTATGCCAAAGAAATTGATCACGATGCGTTGGAGGTGATTCACGACTTCAAGGACAGCACCACCCGGGAGAAAAAGAACATTGAAGTGACCTTCAAAAATATTCCGGAGTTAGTGAACTAATGGTCGGGCTTAGTCCCTTACAGAGTGGCGTCATAATGCCACTTGCCGATTCGCCTGGTTCATCGTCTGAGCCGGGCGAATCGTGTTTTACGCACAGCCCGGAACTTTTTGGGTTCCTTGTCCGGTTACATTCATCGGTAAGCGAAACCCAATCAACCGATGAAAGAACTCGAATCACACCAATTACTTCCCAGTGGCTCCTGGGATGGCTTTTATTTGTACGGATCCGGCGGAGGTAGGGAGCATCCCATGCCCAGCCAGTTACAATTCGCCAAGGGGATGATTAACGGAGGTGGGAGTGATGATGTGGGGTCTTTTTCCTGGCGAGGCACCTACGACCTGGGAAGCATGACCTGTTCCATGACCAAAACCTACCTTACCCATACCGTGGACTATCAGGGGCATATCGATGAGAACGGCATCTGGGGAACCTGGAGGATGTCTTTCTCCAGTGGCGGTTTTCATCTCTGGCCCTCCTCATCAGCCAAATCGGAGGAGGAAGCGGAGGTAACTGAGCTGATGCTGGAAATAGAAAAGACTGATGAGTCCTGATCTGGTGTCCCAAACCACTTCGTTGTCGGTATAACGTGAAGTCGAGGCTGATCTGTCTGATAAGTTGCTGAATATCAAATAATAAGGCTGTGCTTGGTGTGGGAGGTAAGGTAATTGGACTTGCTTAAAACCATATATCCTCTACCTATTACCCTATACGGGGAGGTTGGGCTTTTTGGAGCCTTCTTGTTATTTACGGGGAATAAGCCCGCCAATTCATCGTTGATATTGTACTTTAGCTGCTTTCAACGCGGAGTACATGCGCTATGAGCTTTTTGTCGCCCGACGGGTGGCCGCCAAAGGCGAACAATCATTTTCCAGACTTATCCTGCGTATTGCGACCATTGCGGTGGCAATGAGCATGACTGTCATGATATGTACCACCGCACTGGTTGCTGGTTTTCAAAATGAAATTTCCAGCAAAATCTTCGGCTTCTGGGGGCATATCCACATTACCGATGCCAATATCTACCAGAGTCTGCTGGAGGCCAAGCCCATTCCGAAAGAACAGGATTTCTATCCTCACCTCGACACCATTGGTCGGGTTGAGTATCTGGAGGTGCGTGAGGTCATGGGGCGTCCCGTCGAGCGATGGACGCAAACCAATGGCGGTATTCGCCACATCCAAACCTTCGCTCTGCGTCCGGGTATCATCAAGGCCGGCGACCAGATCGAGGGTATTGTTCTGAAGGGGGTAGGTCCTGATTTCGACTGGAAGTTCATGGAGCAATTTATGGTGGAAGGCGATCGGATCTCAGCTCCCGATTCTGCAGCTTCGGACGATATCCTGATCTCCCGCCAGACGGCCGACCGTCTGCAGGTTGGGGTAGGGGACCGCTTCACCATTACGTTTGTCACGGAAAACAGCCAGCAACTGCAACGACGCTTTGATGTGTCGGGGATTTACAAGACCGGCCTGGAAGAATACGACCGCAAGTTTGCCCTGGTTGATTTGGGTAAGCTGCAGCAGCTAATGGGTTGGGATGAAAATCAGGTGGGAGGCTTTGAGATATTCGTGGATGATATCGAGGATCTGGAGCCCATCACCGAATACATCTACCTGGAGGAACTGCCGAATAATCTTTTTGCGGAAAGCATCCGGAAAAAACTGCCGGAGATCTTCGAGTGGCTGGCCCTGCAGGATGTCAATGAGATTGTGATTATCAGTCTGATGGTGGTAGTTGCCATAATCAATATGATCACGGCCTTGCTCATTCTGATCCTCGAGCGGACCAATATGATCGGAACACTCAAAAGCCTGGGCGCCTCAAACTGGAGCATCCGTCAGATCTTTCTGTACTACGCAGCACGGATCATTGCGGTGGGTATCATCTGGGGAAATGTGATTGGCATTGCCCTGTGTCTGGCACAGAAGTACGGTAAGTTCATTAAGCTGCAGGAGGAGAATTACTACCTTTCCTACGCCCCCATCGACCTGAATCCCTGGCTTATCCTGTTGCTGAATGTTGCTACCCTGGTCATCACGGTCTTATTCCTGGTAGTGCCCTCCTATCTCGTTACCCGCATCGATCCAATCAAGGCCATTCGATTCAAATAATCGAAGGCTATGGAAAACCATTTTTCATACGGGCAAAAAGTTCAGTCGAAACTCGGTGGTAGTCTGCGGCGGATACTTCAGTATGTTCGGTGGCTTCCCGTACGCGTGGGCCGGCTACTGCAGCATTTCGTCAATATCCGGAAAAACCGGCCGATAGTATGGCTGACAGATTGCATGATGATGATCCTAGATCTGCTCGGGCTGGCCGAATGGTACGAAACCCTGGCCGACTGGATCAAGTGGAACACCCGCCCGTTGACGGCGGAGGAGCGCAAGATCGGGCAGGCGATTTTTGGCGAAAGCCTCGATTGGGAACGGGTACGCATCGATACCCGTTCATACCTCGGACCACGTCAGTCTGCGATCTGCTACGTAAGCGGGTACACCATTAACAGTTGGGGGGAGATGACA
>JASBTH010000558.1 GCA_030148525.1 Saprospiraceae bacterium
TATACATATTACTATCATCATCATGTATAATTTTTCTTTTTGCTTCTTTTTCTTTTGTTAATTCCACACTCATTTTGTGGAAAACGCAGTGGCCAGGAGGGCACCTTATTTTTAGGGGCTGAATATGGGTAGAACCTGGAAGCCCCTCACTCACGCCAAATTACCCACGACACACCATCTTTTTATAATCGTTTAGGTGTGTCGTGGGTTGAGGTTTTGTATTCTGGAATGATCTTGGTCGGTCCAGAGGACCGACTTCCTTTGACGGTCGATCCTCCGGATCGACCGTCACTAAAACCGCGCACTAACCCCCGCCACTGCATTCAACCCGAAGGTGGGGTAGTGGCGCCAGCGCTGACGCCGGTTGTTAGCGATATTATTGACCTGAATGAACCCACCGATCTGTTCGGTAAAGAAGTATTCGGCACCGGCACTAATATCCAGTAATGCGTTCAGGTTGTTGCTGCCTTCGGTGGCATTGGGAACCGGTACGCCGTTTTCCAGGAAAACATCCGCTTTGAGTTTCAACTGACCGTCGAGCATGGTGTAGTCCGCTCCGGCATTTAGCGTAAGCGAAGGTAAATGCCAGGCCTTTTCCTGATTCTCCAGGTCGTAGATGCGGTAGGTTACACTTCCCCGAATATCCAGATCAGTTAGTAAGGGGAAGAAAAGCTCCCCGCTCAGGGTAATCACATTTGCGGTATCGTAGAGCACGTTAAAGCGGGGTATACTATCCTGGTCCGATGTGAACAGGGCCAGGTTGTCGACGCTTTCGAAGCCGATCTGTGCCCGGTAATCAGCACCCAGGTATTCACCTTTGATACCGCCGTAATAATGCGACACAAAGCTGTTGCGCACAATGTTTCGGGACTGTAGGAAGGGGTTGTAATCGGTCAGACTGCGGAAGCTGTTCTTGCGCAGGTTACCATCCACACCGGCGAAGGCAGTGAGGATATTCTCAATAATATTCACGGAACCTTCCAGTTGCGGGAAAAAGTAGAACTCATCATCGTGGGAGGCGATACGCATTCCGACATTTACGCGGAAGCGATCCCCGTGGTACGCATATCTGGGCACCAGAAAGAAGTTGTTCAGGTTTTGATCAAGCGTATCGCGGTAACTGGTGAAGTCCAGAATGAGGTCGGCTTTGAGCGCGTGGGTCTCGCCAATCCACTTAGAGGCACCACCGGCAATGCGGAAACCAGTCTCCCGGGCCGCGTAATTGTCTTCCAGAAAGTACATATCAAAATCACCGTGGTAGTCAATATTGGCCACGGTTTCTTCACTATTGAAGATGGAAGCCTCGGCGGTGATCAGGCTGAAACGCTGTTTGACATCATCCTCCTCGAACGACAACTCACTGGCAAAATCATCATCCAGGTCATTATATCCATAGAAATGCAAAATATCCCGGTTGTAGCCGGCTTTGGCGTTTACCGCAAAACCAAGGTCGGAATAAAAGGTCGCATCAGCCAGAACACCCGTATTCGAGAACTTCTGGTTTTCCACCTTGTCGGTATTATTGGCCGACAAGTGATTGATATCAACACCAAACTCGACATTATCATTAGTCAGGTCGTAGGAGAAATCACCCAAAAATGATTTTGGGAAACCAAACCCCAACCGGGCATATCCCTGGTAAATATCCCCCTGATCGACGCGATCCAGGGCGATCGGACGAATGCGGGGAGGGAGATACTGTACATTGAGCACCCGACTGTCGATCTGGTAGTTCAGGATGGGGGTTTCGGTACGCAGGGGAGGTAGCTCCGGCTGCAACAGTATCCGGTTGGCTTCACCCAACCGGGCATTGAATTCCTTGACAATATCGACTTCCTCGCCGGGCAGACCGGTATTTTGAGCATGCAGGGAGGTCATGGCCAGGCAAGCGGCGAACGTTATGAATAAGCTATATTTCATGGTGTGTTGTTCTTTGGGTTAGCGGTTGTTGTTATTGTTGCCTCCATTATTATTACCTCCATTTTTCTGGAGTTCCAGGTTGCCGTCACCGTCACCCGATTGCAGCTTGCTGGATTGTTGGATCTGTCGGTTCAGGTCGCCTAGTTTGCGTTGCGCTTCCCGCACCAATTCCTGGTCTTCGTTGTAGTTCTCCAATAGTGCTTCCAGGGCGGCCCGGGCGTTGTAGAGGTCTCCTTTTTCGCGCATCACATCGGAGAGTAGTAATACCGATTTTGCTACCCAGAAGGGATAGGCACTACTTTCCTGGTTGGCTTCCAACAAAAGGTTTTGGGCCGTTTCCAGGTCGCGCTGACGGTAATGTATGTCGGCGATTAGGTACCGTGCTTCCGCCGTTTGTTCGTTATCGCTAAGCTCAACTACTTTCTGCAGTGCAGGCAGGGCTGCCTGCAGGTTGTTGTTATCATAGGATATTTTCCCCAGGTAGAAGTTTGCCGTAGCCTTCTGTGCGCTGGATGCCCGTGTACTTTGGGCCACTTGCTGGGCGCGCTGGAATACGGCATCGGTATTTCCCGCCCGGTAAGCCGATCTCAGAGCCCCCAGTTGTGCTTCAAACAAAGCTTCCTCGCTATCGGCGGCACTTTCCAGTTTGGTATACAAGTCGAAAGCCCGCTCAAAATCGAGTTCGTAGTTGTAGGCAATGATGGCCGCTTTGTCAAGCGCTTTCAGGTAGTAGCGGCTCGGTCCCTGATCAACTACCCAGCTGTAATCCTCCAGTGCTTCCGAATACTCCCGCAATACACTATGTGATTCACCGCGGTGATAGCGGGCCGGCAGGTTGAAACTGCCATTTGGAAACTGGCGAAGGTAATTAGTATAGGCCGTTACCGCCCCGCTGTAGTTGCCATTCTCGAACTGCGTTTCAGCCGACCGGAAGGTAATACTGTCCCGCGAAAAATTATCCGGTTTGTAGCCCGGTATCGTTTCCAGGAAGGCGAAATACTCATTCGGTCGGTTCAGATCGCGAACGTAAATCTCTTCCAGCGCCGCCAGGGCCAGTTGGGCTTCGTTTGATTCCGGGTTATTGGCAAAGATCTGTTTGTAGTAGCTGATAGCCCGTTGCACATTACCCTGGTTGTAGCTGATCAGGCCCAGCTTCAGTAAGGCTTGGTTTACCAATGGCGATTTGCGTCGGAAATCGGTAATCAACCGGCGCAGTGGTTCCTCGGCCTGATTCAATTTCCCGATCTCCTGGTAGCTGGTACCCAGCTGCAGGAGGGCATCGTCGGCATATTCCGAATTCGGAAAATCGTCGACCAGACTGGTCAGCGACCGGATCTCTTCTGTCTTGCGTCCCCGCAGTCCTTCGATAATAGCCTTTTGGAAAATTGCGTAGTCATAACCGGCAAAACGGCTTTCGATGGCCTGATTGTAATAGGTCAGCGCCTGATCGTATTGATTTTCCTTAAAGTGGGCATCTCCCAATCGCAAGGTCGCGTCGCCCAGCACATCGTTGGAGATGGTATTATTGGTAATAAAGCGTCGATTGCGGTTAATCCCCTCGACCGTTTCCCGAAAGAAAGTCTTGGAACGGGTGTAGTTGTCGAGTTTTAAGTAATTGTATCCTTGCAGGTAGCTGGCCGTGAAGAGGGAAGCCTCTTCGGGCAGCTGATCCACATTACCACCAATCGCAAAAAAGCGGTCGAGGTGCTGAATGCTACCCTGGTAGTTTTCGTCGCGGTGGCTGATGTCACCCAGCCAGTAATAGGCAATAGCCCGGTGTTTGGGGCTAATGGGGGTTTCCAGGGATTGCTCGAAATGCAGGCGGGCATTTTCGGCGTCCCCTTCTTTAAGTAATTGAATACCGCGGTTGACCGACACGATTTGGTAGGTTTCCAGAATCCGCGGGTTATTATTGCGGGTGATCATTACTTCCAGTATCTCCAGGGCCTGCTGGTAATCGCGGTAGGAGAGGAAGATGTCGGCCATCAGATTCTGCGCTTCCGCATAGAAACGCGAATTGGGCTGAATACCCTGCAGGTCGGTGATGGCATCGCGCGGGCGCCCCAGTTCGTAAGCCAGCTTAGCGTGGTTGAACAGGGCTTCTTCCTGAATGCGTGAATCGTAGTTCAATCGCTTGGCACTCGCCAGGGCAGTCAGTGCATTTTCTTTATCGCCGGTCTTCAGGTAGCAATCGGCCAGGTAAAACATGGCGTTCTGCCCGATGGGCGAATCCGCCGTAGTCAATGGCTTCAGACTCTGAATGGCTTTGCGGTAATTGCCGGTCTGGTACTGAGCGTAGCCCAATTGATACAGCTCCTCCTCCCGCAATTTGGTGGAATTAGAGGAATAGTACTCCAGATAGGGTAGGGCCTGTTGGTACTGCCCCTTTTCGAAGTACGATTGCCCCAATAGCTGGTGTAATTCACTGCGGTTGCGCAGCCGTGTATCGTTGATCCTAGGTTCTATCTCGGCAATTAGTTTATCGTACTCTTGGTTGGCGAAATAGATTTGCGCCAGGTAGTAGGGAATATGCCGGCGATACTCGGGATCATTCTGCACCCGGGCGAGGGTTGTTGCCGCCTGGTCGTAATCTCCTTCAAAGAAATAGCATAGCCCCAGGTAGTAATTGGCCTGGGCGTAGTAAGGCGATTGCTGATCGCGATGTATTTCGCGCAGGTAGGAGCGGGCTACCCGAAAATCCTGTTTTACAAAATGGGCGTAACCTTGCTTGAAGCGCACCTCTGATCGCTGTGCCAGGGACATACCCAGGGTCGGTACCTGATCGAGGTATTCCAGGGCTTTGTCGTACTTGCGGTTATCGAAGTAGTAATCGGCAATGTCGATCAGCGCCTGGTCGTATTCCGGATCGGGCCGCCGGTTCCGGATATAGTCGAGGGTGAGTGCTTCCCCCGATGGTTGTTCCAATCGGATAGCGCATTTAGCACGTAGTAACTCTGCCTTGGATTTGATGAGCTCGGCTTCCGCATCGGGTACGGGAGCGAGTTGCTCCAGCGTAGCGGAGAAGGATCGTTTGGCTTTCGCCAAAAGGCCTTGCTCGTAAAAGGCCAAACCTTCCTTAAAGGTTTTCTGGGCCTCCGTGAAAACCGCTGTTTGCTGGCTCCACCCGGACGTGCTCCCGGCAACCAGGCAAACAAACAGGAGCACAAAACGAAGATTATTCATAGGTCGGATCATTTATGTACATCGGGTTAATGTCAAGTCAGATAAACCGTATGTATGGCACTGAAATATGTGTTTTTATATAGCGGTGGTTGAGGTTAAGGTTCAGGTTAGGCCTGGACCTTGCCTGACCGCCGCAGCTCTGTGTAAGCTGTGGCAAAATAAGTAATGGATCAAAGAGATATAGGTCATCACTATATATCTCTTTGGGGTATTACCGGGGTTCCTTTAGTCTTTTTCTGCCTTAACCCCAACGGGCAGGCTGAGGCGAAGTTCGTCATGGGATTGGAGAGGGGAATGTTGCCTGCGTTCCTACTTCCTCTTAACTACTACCGCTAAATGGTTATTGCCGGTAATGTAAAAAAATTTATGTGAAGACAGGCCTGTCGCAAAAAACAGAAAAACCCGGTACCACCTGTGGTGGCCCGGGTTTTTCTGTTTTTTGCGACGGTTACGATCACTCCGGACGGAAGTCGGTGATCGTTTGCTCAATAATGTCGCAACACTCGTGCAGTTGCTCCTCGGTCATGATGAGCGGCGGAGCAAAACGAATGATATTTCCGTGGGTTGGCTTGGCGAGCAGGCCATTTTCCGCCATTTTCAGGCAAAGGTTCCAGGCGGTGGGGCTGTCGGGCGTGTCGTTGATGACAATAGCATTGAGCATCCCTTTTCCTCGGACCAAGCTGACTAACTCGCTTTTTTCAACTACGTTCTTTTGCATGCGATCCCGGAAGACCTCACCCAGTTTGGCGGCATTTTCTGACAGATTTTCGTCGCGTACCACCTCCAGTGATGCTTTTGCAATAGCGCAAGCGAGCGGATTGCCTCCAAAGGTAGAACCGTGCTCGCCGGGACGAATAGTCAACATTACCTCGTCACTGGCCAGGGCCGCTGATACCGGGAAGAAACCTCCGGAGAGCGCTTTGCCCAGAACCAGGATGTCGGGCTTGAAGCCGTGATGCTCACAGCAGATGAGCTTACCCGTACGAGCGATACCCGTCTGAACCTCATCGGCGATGAAAAGCACGTTCTTTTCCTTACACATCTGGTAGGCCTTGGGGAGGTAGTCCTCGTCGGGGACTACAACACCCGCTTCACCCTGTATGGGTTCCACCATGAAACCCGCTACATTGGGATCCTCGAGGGCGCGTTCCAGGGCATCCAGATCATTGTATGGAATGATTTCGTAACCCGGCATATAGGGACCGTAATCGCCGGTACTACTGGGGTCGGTGGAAGAGGAAATAGCGGCTAGTGTTCGCCCCCAGAAGTTCCCGGTTACGAACAAGATCTTAGCCTTATAACGTGGTACCCCCTTCACCTTATATGCCCATTTGCGGCAGAGCTTTACGGCTGTTTCTCCTCCCTCCACACCGGAATTCATCGGCAGAATACGATCGTAGCCGAAGAATTCGGTGGCAAACTTTTCGTAGGGACCCAGCACATCATTATAAAAGGCGCGGGAAGTAAGGGTCAGGGTCTCGGCCTGTTTGGTCATGGCTTCCAGGATATGTGGATGACAATGACCCTGGTTCAGAGCCGAATAAGCCGACAAAAAGTCGTAGTACTTTTTGCCTTCCACATCCCAAACGTGCACACCTTCCCCCCTGGATAATACCACGGGGAGCGGATGATAGTTATGTGCTCCGTATTTATTTTCTAATTCAATTAGCTCTTTGGAAGAGCGCACAGCATCCTGAAGCATAATCGCTAAGTTTAAATAGCCAAATGAGCCTCGCACGGTTTTGTCTCTGCGAGCATCCGGCTTTCAGTTCTCTTAATGTTTACGAGGGGCCAATATCAGCGGAATCAATGAGAATTGCACCCTTTTCTGACATTTCTTTTAGAGCCTTCTTGGTATCGTCGGGTTCGAGGTTCACGCCGCGCGTTCCATCGGTCACTAAATAGGTATTGAAACCGAGGCGCAGGGCATCCAATACCGTGAATTTTACGCAGACATCGGCCGCTAAACCGACCACGTAAACTGTATCCACTCCTTTTTCTTTTAAATAATCGCCCAGGCCGGTTGCCTTGCGGTGCCCATTATCAAAAAAGCCACTGTAGCTGTCGATCTCCGGATCGGTTCCCTTAGTGAATACCCGGTCGAATTGTTCAGTGTTCAGACCCGGAGCGAATTCGGCTCCAAAACTTCCCTGCACACAGTGAATAGGCCACAGAATTTGTTCCAATCCGTTCAGGTCGATCACCTGGCCCGGGTATCGCCAGGGGTGATTAGCCGCAAAGCTTTTATGATCGCCGGGGTGCCAATCCTGCGTAGCCACGACCAAATCGAACTGCTCCATGAGCCGATTGGCCACCGGGATCACCTGATCACCCTCAGCTACTTCCAGAGCTCCGCCCGGACAAAAGTCGATCTGAATGTCAATCACCAGTAATGCGTCCATAGCCTCTTTTGTGGGTACCAACGTCACAAGTGGGTAAGGTTGTTCAAAATCGGAGATCGGAAATCGGTTACGCCCGAAGGTGACAACTCCTCAGACCGTCTAAAATGCTACCTTTTAAAGTTGCCAGAATTTGGGTTTATTTAATAGTCTGGATTAATGTAGTCTTAGACTACAAGGTATTGAAGCAATCACAAAAAAATTGCCTATGCTTCGTTCTTCTCGTTGGACTTTGATCGCACTATTGCTGGTTACCGGATTATGCCTCCGTTGTACATCACCATCGGACCAGGAAAATAAGGAAAGACACATCCGCTTTTCGGAGGGCACGAATATGGCCGTTCAGGTGTCTCCTGATCAATCGACCTTGGTTTTTGATGTTCTGGGACGACTGTGGAGAATGCCGATGGCGGGTGGTACTCCCGAAGCAATTACGGATCCTTTCGGAAATGCCCGCTTGCCCAGGTGGTCGCCCGATGGCCAAAAAATTCTATTTCAGGCTTACTGGACGGGAACATGGCAGATTTACACCATCAATCCCGATGGATCAGGGCTGGAACAAATTACGGAAGGCCCATATGATCATCGGGAACCCGCCTGGGGACCTGACGGCACGACCATCTATTATGCTTCCGACCAGACGGGTAACTACGATGTCTGGTCAAAGGACCTCAAAACCGGGGTGTCTCAAAACATGACCCGGCAACCCTATAACCAGTACGAACCGGTTTGGCATCCCGATCGTGGATTGACGTACCTCAGCGACGATCCGGATGCACCGGGTATTGTGCAAATGATGGACGATCAGGTAAAGACAATGTACGCTTCCGAAGAAGACCTGACCGGTCTGAGCTGGAATGCCGATGCCAGCCTGTTAAGTTTTCAGGAAGCGGGACGAATTCGGCTTCTCTCCTTTGAATCCCCCGAACTCGCCCATAGCACAACCTGGGATCATCCCGAAGCTGATCTGTTTCCTTTTGCGCTGAGCTGGCTGGATGAACGCCGGTTCCTCTACACTGCCGACGGAAAGATCAAGCGGGGATCTTTGGACACAAAGGAGACCAGTGACATTCCCTTTGCTATTGAATTACGCTTTGATCGCCCCGAATACCCTGCTAAATCCCGCCCCATCGGCCAATCGGTCGAATCCTCCCGGGTAAAAGGCATTTTTATGCCCCGGCTTTCACCGGAAGGGCAGCAGGCAGTGATGATTTTGATGCAGGACATCTGGCTGCGGGAGGCATCGGGTGATATGCGACAAATCACCGATGATCCTTACGTGGAAATCGCACCAGTCTGGTCGCCCGATAGTAAACAGATCGCCTATTTATCGGATCGTAGCGGCCGTTTTGCTATGTACATCCACGACCTGGAGTCCGGTACTGATCGCTTTTTAGCGGAGGTACAGGGCAGTGCAGCCGGACTGGATTGGTCGCCCGATGGTCAGCGCCTGGCGTATTCAGCCAGTTTTGGGCCCCGGCAGGGTCGGGTGTTTGTGTACAACCTGGAGGAGGGGGATCTGGAAATGACGGGAGGCCTGATAAATAGTAGCGTAGGCGCACCTTCCTGGTCGCCCGATAACCGCACGGTAGCCCTCAGCACCCTGAAGCCTTATTCTACACGTTTCCGGGAAGGTGTAAATACGGTGGTATTCATTGATACGGAAACCGGGGACCGTAAAATATTGGGTGGATTGCCCCACTTTTCGGTGGGTACCCGGGGCTACAACGGGCCGGTATGGTCGCCGGATGGGCGCTACCTGGCAACGATCTCTTCCAGCCGCCTGTGGCTGATTCCGATTACTGAAGACCACCAACTGGCGGGTGAACCCGAACCGCTGACGGAGCAACTGGCCGATGCCCCTTCCTGGAGTTCCGATGGGCAGGAAATACTATTTATTGGTACCGATGAATTGTTGCGAATGAATGTCGAGAGCCAGCAGTCCGTCTCCTGGCCCCTGGAGATGAAAGTTTCTCCGGCGAGTGTCAGTGGTCGCAAGTTGATACGGGCCGGGCATTTGTTCGACGGTATTCAGAAAACATGGTTACAGAATCAGGATATTTTGATCGAGGGGAATCGGATTGCGGGCATTCGGCCGGCTTCCGCCAAAAATGAGGAGGGGGTAGATATCGTAATTGACGCCAGTGATCAATACGTCATGCCCGGCTTGATCGAGGGCCACGCGCACCAGGGGAGCTGGGATGGCGCATTATTGGGACGTACCTTACTGGCATGGGGTATTACCGCCAGCCGGGATCCGGCTTCCGATCCCTACGATGCCCTGAATCGTCGCGAAGCTCAGCTTACGGGCAAAGCCTGGTCGCCCCGGATCTTTTTCACCGGATCGCCCTTCGACGGCAGTCGTATTTACTACGGTGGTGCCAACGCCCTGCAGGACAGTCAGCAAATTGATTTAGAATTGGAGTGCGCTGATCGCCTGGATTACGATTTGATCAAGACCTACGTACGTTTATCCGATCCCTTGCAGCGGAAGGTTATCCAAAAGGCACATGAGATCGGTATTCCCGTCTCTTCCCATGAACTATACCCGGCCGTTACCTACGGAATGGATGGATTAGAGCATATTTTGGGTACCAGCCGGCGGGGCTATTCGCCTAAAATGACGGCCCGGAATATCGCTTACGAGGATGTCGTTCATTTAATTGCTCAGTCGGGCATGAGTTTCTGCCCTACCACGGGTATTTACGTATCGTATAATTATTTACTGGCTCAGGATACCAGCTTACTCGAAGACCCGAAAGTAAAGGCCCTGATGCCGGAGTTTTACCAGTTTAGTGCTCGCCAGGGTATCGCCCAGGTACGGTCGGCACCGGATGCCTGGAAGGAAGATTTCAACAACGCCATGCGAATGGTGCGGGAAGTACATGAAGAAGGGGGCTGGATCGTGGCTGGTACCGATTCGCCAATCATTCCTTTTGGATTTTCGCTTCACCTGGAATTACAGGCATACGCAGCGGCGGGGATTCCAAATTTCGACGTGCTTCAGACTGCTACTATCAATGCGGCCCGCGTCCTCAGACGAGAAAAAGAGTTGGGCAGTATCGAACAGGGAAAATTAGCGGATATCCTTTTTCTGAATGCCGATCCTGCCGCAGACCTGAAAAACCTGATGCAGGTCGACCGGGTAATGCTTAACGGAGAACTGATTAGCGTGCAGGAACTGATCGCAGGGTATCAATAGTTGTGGTGTAAACTCACCCCGTGATAATTGATTTTCATGGCAGGTTACTCTTTGTCGCCCCCCTCTCTTTCTTCCAGTCAGGAAATTCGCTTGCGTTGGATCCTAATTTTGGGAAGAGAGGGGTGCTCCGGAATGCCGTGAGCCATATTAGGTCTTTCTTTTCCGACCTCCGCTTTCCGCTTTGGTTTTACCCTCACCCTTGCTCCCTCTCCCGTCACCGGAATAAGGAGCACTAGCGATCCACTATAATGTTGGGGGAGAGGGAGACATCCGTGTTATCCGCCTATTTCCCACCACTAAAGTGGGTGGGCTTATTTCCGCTTTCCGATTTCCGCTTTATTTCCATCTCAAACCTCAAACCTCAAACCTCAAACCTGGTTTCAGTACCGTACCAACGACAAAGTATCCAACCCCGATCGCACCTGCAGGTACTCCCGCAACCGCTCTTCGTCGCGGGTGATCTCCCAGCTGCGCTTGCCCGATTTCCACTTGATCAAAAAGATCGGCACCTCACTGGCCGCCGATTCAAAGTCCGTTTCTTGCAGACGGCCGAACCCGATCCGTTCCAGATCGGGAAAGACGGCCTTGGCTTCCCGGGTTACTTCTGGAAAAGGTACAAACCCCAGTTGCAGGCTATCTACTTTTCGCTGTAGCATATCTATTTGCATTTCCTGCTGACTCCGGATATTGTTATTGATCTCCAGCTTGCGGGCAATCTGATCCAGGTTATCCATTTGCGATTGCATGGCCCGCACGGTCTTTAGCTCCAGTTGATCGCTCTGCAGGAAATTCAATTGCATATCTTGTAAATGCGGAAAGCTTTGTAAGCGTTTCTGATAGTTTTGTACCGAATCTTCATGAATTGGCTGCCCCACTAATTGCAACACCAACTGGCTGCTGCTATCGGCTTCGATGAGGGTGTAATCAATACACCGGGTGAGTGGGTTCGGGTCAACGTCAGTATTGAATTGGGTGCGGATAAATTCTTCGATCTGTGCAGTGCGCTGGCGTTCTTTCAATACTTCGAACAGGATCCGTCCACTCGGTAGAACAATGAGTAAACTGAATAAAGTGATCAGCCAGCGGGTACGTCTGGCCTCCTGTTGGTCCATGTACGAACGCATGGGGAATTTGAGCAGTCGAATGATCAAAAAGGTAGTCAGCGCAATGAAGAAGGAGTTTAGGAAGAACAGGTAAAAAGAATTTAGCGCAATGGTCCACATACCATTGGCGACCCCAAAGCCCGTCACACAAAGCGGAGGCATCAAGGCAGTGGCGATGGCTACCCCTGGTAATGCGTTACTCTTATCCCTGCGGCTGGTGGAAATGATACCCGCCAGACCACCAAAAATAGCCACTAAACCATCCAGCAGGGTAGGGGCCGTTCGCGCTTGTATTTCGGGCGTGATGGTCCCCAGGGGTGTTAGTGCAAAGTACAGGATACTGGATGCCAGCGCTATCAAAATGGCGATCCCAAAATGGCGCAGTGCGATGATGAGGGTATCTTTGTCGTTAATACCCACCGCGAGGCCAACCCCTAAAATCGGAGCCATAAGCGGACTGATCAACATGGCGCCGATTATTACGGCCGGAGAGTTCAGGTCGAGCCCCAGGGAGGCAATGAGGATGGAGCAGATTAGCAACCAGGCATTGGCACCCCGCATTCGCTTGCCGTTCTTAATAGCAATAATCGTACCTTCCCGGTCGAGCCCTTCCTCCAGATTGATCAGATCGGCAAACCAGATTCGAATGGATTCAAATAGTTCCCGAATCAAAGCCGGAATAGAGCGGTTCTTTTGTTTGTTCGAAGGCGTTTCCATAGGCCAATCTCTTACAGCAGGCGACCATCCTCCATAGTGAGGGTGCGGTCACTCATGCTGGCCAATTCGGGATTATGGGTTACGATGACAAAAGTCTGCTGGAAATCCTTGCGGAGATCAAAAAGTAGTTGGTGCAATTCCTTGGAAGAGGTGGAGTCGAGGTTCCCGCTGGGCTCGTCGGCAAACACCACATCGGGCTTGTTCATTAGTGCCCGGGCTACGGCCACCCGCTGCTGCTCACCGCCCGAAAGCTGCGTTGGTTTATGCGTCAGGCGTTCTTCCAGACCGAGATAATCCAGTAATTCCTTTGCCCGTGATCGGGCTGCCGACTCCTTAGTGCCGGCAATGAAAGCGGGAATACACACATTTTCCAGAGCGGTAAATTCAGGCAGCAAATGGTGAAATTGAAAAATGAATCCAATATGCTTATTGCGGAAAGCCGCCATTTTTTTGGTGGATAAACCATTCAGTGACTGACCGTTGATACGCACTTCTCCGGCATCGGCCTGGTCCAGCGTACCAAGGATATGCAGGAGCGTACTCTTACCGGCCCCCGATCGCCCCACGATGGACACTATCTCGCCTGCCTCTATATTCAGGTCCACCCCCTTGAGCACCTGTAATTGCCCGTAAGATTTTGTCAGTCCGGTTGATTGAATCACGCGATCATTATTTTTTGATCGCGTAAGATAATTAACAGGTTTGAGGTTTGAGGTATGAGGTGTGAGGTTTTACCTCATCATACCACCTCAAACCCCAAACCTTATTTCGTCTGTTTCTAATCCGTAATTCGCCACTCAACATAATCACCAAGTAATATTCCTGACCGCATTAGCTCCACAGCATAACAATACAAAGGGCAATTTTAAGCGAGCATATTTGTATTTCAAATTGTCTTTCAAACAAGATTGGCAAGCGCGATCCAGAGGATCACGCACCACCTCAAACCCCAAACCTCACACCTCAAACCTGACAGGGGTTACCAAAAACTTCCTACAATCACTGCCGTCAGGATCAACAGCAGGATGGCCAGGATACGGTAGTTTTTATACCAGGGAAGGCCTTTCATTTCGCGCGTTTCCTGGTGGAACAGTTCCTTGCGGTAAGTGTATTCCTCCACCTTGTCGACAGGCGGTGGGGCGGTGGCCAGGCTCACCACGATATGAACCGTCATACACATAGCAAAAAGGATGGCTGCCATACCCAGGAAGTGGATCTCATTCAGGGCCGGGAAGAGTCCGAATATTTGCGAAAGCAGCAGCGTTACCGCAAAAACAAACCCGAACAGGAGGCTTACGATAGAGCCCGTACCGTTGGCCCGCTTCCAGAACAGGCCGAGGATGAAGGTCGCAACGGCCGGTGGTGCGGTATAGCTGATTACCAGCTGCAGGTACTGCCAGAGGGAGTCACTCACCCGCTCGATAAAGGGAACCCAGGCGGAGGCCAGCACCACCAGTACCAGGGTCGTGATTTGACCGGCGCGTACCAATTGCTTGCTGGTCAGGTTGGGGTTGATGGTGCGGGTAAAGTCCATGGTAACCAGGGTGGAGGCCGAGTTAAAGGTGGCCGATACCGATGACATCATTGCCGCCAGAAGTCCGGCTACTACCAGGCCCAGTATGCCTTTCGGCAAAAGCTGGAACAGCAAGACCGGATAGGTCAGGTTGGGACAGTTCGCGAGGTCGTCGCAGGGAACCCGGGTGTCACCCTCGGGAATCATATAGTTAAGTCCCGTGATATCCAGATCATTGAACAGCAGCAGTGCCAATACACCGGGAACGACCATGATGAAAATGACCGGGAGCTTCAGGAAGCCGGCGAAGAGCGCACCCCAGCGACCGTGGTTCAGGTCTTTGGCGCCCAGTACCCGCTGTACCATAAATTGATTATTGGCCCAGAAGTAAAAGCCCAGCAGGGGTACACCACAAAGCAATGTCCACCAGGGCATGAATTCATCGTTGGCCGGTCGCACCAGACTGAAGGCCTCCTCGGCGTTGCTCGGCGCGTATTCACCCGCCGCTTTCATTTGTTCCACGGCCGTTACCTGCCCTTCCTGCAGCATATTGGTCAGTCCGGCCATCATATCGCCCCAGCCGCCGCCGAGCTGGTCGAAAGCAAAGTAGGTCAGCAGGCAAGAACCGATGATCAGCAGGACTGCCTGGATGACCTCCGTTTGTACCACTGAGTTCAAACCACCGGGAATGGTGTAGGCCGCCGCTGCTACTGCCAGCAGGATAATTATGTACACCGAATCCACCTCGGGGAAGATCAATTGCAACACAATATTACCTACGTACAAACCGGCGGCAGTATCCACGAGAATGTTGCCGATGATGGTGATGAAGGAAAAGTAATAACGCGAGCGGCTGTCGTAGCGTCGTTCCAGGAATTCGGGCATGGTATATACCCCGGACTTAAGGTAGAATGGCAGGAAAAAGATGGAGAAAAAGATCAGAACAACTACCGCAAACCACTCGTAGTTGTAGACGTGGATGTTGGTCTTGTAAGCATCGCCCGCAAGGCCCACCAGGGTCGAACTGGATATATTTGCCGCAAACAGGGCAATACCTACGATAGGCCAGGTCATGGTGCGACCTCCCAGGAAATAATCTTCGGAATCGGAACGCTTGGCGTGGTACAAGCCGTAGGCGATAATCAATACCGCATAACCGACCATAATGATAATGTCGAGCGCACTGAGTTGAAAGCTGTCCATTTCGATTTCTTAGTTGAGTGTTCTTGCCAATATAGAGCATGCCATCCTGCGGGCAGGATGGTGTTTACTTGGATTTCAGAAACTCAGCGTCAAAAAATCGATGGGATTACCGCCAAAATAAGCAAATCATTGACTTACCCAAGCGTCTGCGACGGGCAAAAAAAGAGCGAACACTTAAGTAGTGGTTCGCTCTTGTAAGAAATCACCCGACTGTTATTATGAAGGATCTAAAAAAGCTTCCTTAACGTTTTCCCGGAGGAAAACTGTTTGTTAAAGAATGTTAATTAATCCTTAACAAAAGCTAATATAGAAGATTTTTCAGGACTCCGCCTAAAAATTTCTTGAAAAATTGCACTCCTGGGTAATAATTGCCCAGGCTGGCAAGCATACAAAGCATTCTTTGGTAAAGTATCTGTTGAACAATCTGAGTCATCCGTGGTTTGTCAAGCGAACGAATATCCCGCTATGGCAAAAACACTGCGCCTCATCCTCGGCGACCAACTCAATCATCAACACTCCTGGTTTGAAAAACCTGATGATCAGGTACAATACCTGCTCGTTGAATCCCGATCAGAAACCGATTACGTGCGCCACCATATCCAGAAGGTCGTCGGTTTCTTTCTCGCCATGCGTCACTTTCGCGATTGGTTGGAGGAGCAGGGTCACCAGGTCATCTACCTCACGCTGGATGATGATGACAACCAGGGCAGTATAGTAGAAAATCTAAAGCACCGAATCGCCGATTACGATCGCTTCGAGTATATGCTCCCCGACGAATACCGCCTCGACCAGGCCCTGTCTGATTTTTGCGAAAGCATAGAACAAGAAACTGCCGTAGTCGACTCCGAGCACTTTCTGGTACCCCGCATGGCCGTTGCCGAACAGTTTGAAGGTAAAAAGCAGTTCCTGCTGGAAACCTTTTACCGAAAGGTGCGCAAAGACTACGACCTGATGATGGAAAGCGACGGAAAAACACCCCTCACCGGGCGCTGGAACTACGATCAGGAAAACCGTAAAAAGCTGCCTAAGAAACAGGAGATCCCGGAAGCCCTGCACTTTGATCGCGATGTGTCGGACCTGGTGAGTATGATCAATGACCAGGGCGTGAAAACTATTGGTCGGATCGACGAAAAGCACTTTTCCTGGCCGGTGACGCGGAAGGAAGCGCTGGAGACGCTGGATCATTTTCTGGAGCACCGACTGCATCTGTTTGGGACCTATCAGGATGCCATGTCGGAAAGGCACTACCTGCTTTTCCACTCCAAGGTGTCCTTTGCCCTGAATGCGAAGATGCTGCATCCCCTGGAGGTAGTGCAGGCAGTGATCGATCACTGGGAAAAAAATCAGGATGATATCGACATCGCCCAGGTCGAAGGCTATGTGCGGCAGATCATCGGCTGGCGCGAATACATGCGTGGGATCTACTGGGCGAAGATGCCGGGCTACGCCCGCAAGAACTTTTTTGGCCACCAGGCCAGTCTACCCGATTGGTACTGGACCGGCGATACCGATATGCGGTGCCTCTCGCACGCAATCAATCAATCCCTGGATTATGCTTACGCCCACCACATTCAACGCCTGATGGTAACGGGCAACTTTGCGCTCCTCCTCGGGGTCCACCCCGACGAGGTCGACGAGTGGTACCTGGGCATATATATGGATGCCATCGAGTGGGTGGAGATCACCAACACCCGCGGCATGAGCCAGTTTGCCGACGGCGGCATTGTCGGGACCAAACCCTACGTGTCGAGCGCCAACTACATCCATAAGATGAGCCATTACTGTAAGGATTGCAAATACGACCGCAAGGCTAAACACGGTGAAAATGCCTGCCCCTTCAATTCCCTCTACTGGGATTTCTACGATCGCCATCGCGATAAGCTCGGCAACAACCCCCGCATCTCCATGATGTACAATGTGCTTAACAAAATGGATGCCGACGAGCGCGAAAAGATGCTAAAGCATGCGCACGGGATTAAAAGCAACAGTAACAGGTTATAGGTTTGGGGTTTGGGGTTTGAGGTAACCTGGAACCTAACCTCACACCTCACACCTATAACCTGATTATTAATGTCATTCTTTTTCTAACTTCACCGGTAAACCTTTTGTTATACATGATGATGATAGTAATATGTATAATTAGCTTCCTTTTA
>JASBTH010000571.1 GCA_030148525.1 Saprospiraceae bacterium
TGGGTGAGCACCTTCCTCTCCTTGGGGATATAAGACAGCAATATCCCCCTTCCGAAAGTTCGCCAGCGGATTTGTCCGGACGGTTCGCTCAAATACCAGGAGTGGCTCCGCATCCTGACCATTATTTTTGACCAGCCGTAATTGTGCCAGCAGTTCGTACTGATCGTCCTTCTCGGCCGGGGCGTTCAGCCAAAGGGCTGCCTGGCCATTGTGTCGCTCCAGGTCTTCGTGCCCAACCTTGGCCAGCCGGTGTTCCCGGGCGATAAACCCGCTGTAGGCCAGGAAATACTTCTTTTCCAAGGTGGGCATTTGCCCGTATACCCGGCTCAGGCTGTCGAGATCGCGGGCAGTAAATCCGCGGGCACTCGGATTCTGAGCGGGCTTTACCTGATCGAAAAGCGCGTCGCCAGCCTCCAACCACTGTAGCCGTTTATTGGGGCCAATGCCGGTTAGTCGTTTCTCCAGGCCCAGGAGTTGGTTGCGTAGTTGCAGGGCCTCCAGTTGCTGAGCCTTAACCACCGGAGCAAACCGCAGATTGCGATCATCAGCTCCGGAGTAGAGTATGTAGTTTTGCGGATCGGTATCTTCTCCGAAAGTGGCCCGCACCATCAGATCGTACAGCAGGGTTTGCGTGAAATGATTGACGTTTAGACCATAGATATTAGGGCGGAAGACTTTTCCGCTTTTTAACTCAACGATGCGGGTTCCCTCTTCGGAACGCGACAGTACATCAAGACGCCCCTGAATGCCATAGCGATCCGAATAGAAAGTCGGTTCCAGGAAGCAGTAGGTCGGATCGATCTGCTGGCCTGGAAAATCCTGTTGCAGCACCCTCTTTAAATTGACGAAGTGCTTTTGGGCTTTTTGCATGATCTCCCGCAGGTCGCGGTCGGGCAGTAAGGTAAAGGCCAGGGGATTCAGTCGAAAAACCTGGCGGAACACCTCCCGGAAAGTAGCCTCCGGGTCGTGCATCAACTCATCGAGCAGAAAGTTGGCGATGTTACCCAACAGGAGAGGTATGGAGGTCTGGAATGGCAGATACTTGCGGGTCAGGTGAAGGACGGGCATAGTACCCGAATCCTTAAAACACTCGGCAATAGCCGTAACATCTACCAGGTAATCTGGTTCCAGCACAAACCCTTTGGGCCGATAGGTACTTTCCTCGTCCACTTCAACATCGATGAGGTGGACGGTTACCGGCCAGTCGAACACTTCCCGAATCAACTCGATGGTGGCATTGAAGGGTTCGTTGCGATCGGCAATATCGTAGCGGATGCGCAGTACCTCTCCGGGTCGGTCAGGTGATTGTCCGAGCAGGATCTTCTCGGCGGGTTCATCCCCGGTCAGAGTAACCCGCAGGAGGGGATAAAAGGCCTGCACTTGTACCGGACGAAACTCCCGGGGCCAGGAACCCGGTATTTTTTTGAGCAAGGCTTGGGGAGGAGGTGTTTGCCACAGGGATTCAATGGTAGCTGCAACGACCTTATGTCCCAGTGCGATCAATTGCGGATCGGGAGTCGTTTCGCGGTGAAGGGTGCGGCGGGCTTCCTTGCGGAATCCATGGATGAAATACTGAAGGGAAGGCGACAGATCGGCCCGTTGGCCTACGTAGGCAATCCGGCTGAAGAGGGTCGTGAATCGCAACTGCTCCGATTGCGTATACACCAGAAAAAGTTTGCTGAGCAATCGGAACAGGTCATCGATCCGCAGGAGTGGATCCCGGTCGGCTTCATCGATCTGTTTTTCCAGGGCCCGATACAGCAACGGGGCTAAAGGCTGGTCATTCATGGATGGCTCAAATCTTTTTGGCGTAAGCCATTAGATACCTCAAATTCTTCAAAATTCGAAATTAGATAAACCAGCCCAACTTTCTATATTCGCCAGTCGTTTCTGGAGTAAATTTCCAACAATATGAGTGCTTCCGCTGAGATGCCATACTTTATCCGACCATCCGTCGGGTTGAAAGGAGAGGAAAAGAAAGCTGCTTACGAAGAGGCCATGTCGGCCATCCGGGCAAACCTGAAGGGTGAGACCAATGCGGTATTAAAGATGAGTACCATCAACGGCTTGCTCAAAACCCATCTCCCCTATTTCTATTGGGTGGGATTTTACCTGGTGCAAAACGGAAAGTTGTCGGTGGGCCCATATCAGGGCACGCTGGGTTGCCTGCATATTGCATTTGGTCGTGGGGTCTGCGGGCGTGCCGCCGCAGAACGGACGACCCAGATCGTGGCCGATGTTCATGCTTTAGAGCAGGGTGCGGCCCATATTGCCTGCGACCCGAATTCTGCATCCGAGATCGTGGTGCCGGTTTTCAACCGGGATGGGCACTTGATTGGCGTATTTGATGTTGATAGCACGGAACCCAACTCTTTTGACGAGACCGACCAATACTACCTGGAAACCATCATGCGGGAACAATTTTGCGCTAGTCCACTCACTACCTTCTCTGTATAATCATACTCCGGGGCGAAGGGTTGGGATCAGTGCGAAACTGCGCGCACTGCATAGAAAGGGGCTTACCACCATTGATTGGTAGTAAGCCCCTTTTAGCAAGCACACCCGACATTTATACCGACAACGAAGTGCTTTTGCTCCGCAGTACTTCGTGCTGGGACTCCAAACCACTTCGGATCGAGTATATACTCGCGTGAAAAGGTTTGGCAAAGCCTAAAACTTTTCGGAAGCGGTATAGTAGCAGGATATGCGAGGAGGTTGATTATTTATTCAGCTGATCAATTTTGTATTTAGCGCGCTCGGCGTATTTGCCGCCAGAGATCTTTTGGTAGGCGGCGATGGCATCACCAGTTTGCCCCAGTGCTTCGTGGATTTCGCCCTGCATCATGTGGTACTTACCAGCATCTTCAACTTCCATTTCAACAGCCATTTCGGATGCTTTGGTAGCGTTGGGTAGTGCGTCACTGGCTGATCCGTTTTTGAATTGAGACGCCGCCAGGTAGTAATAGGCGTCAGCCGTTTCCTTCTTCTCGAGGAAAGCCTGGGCCAGTTCAATGGCTTGATCGTACTCGCCTTTTCCGTAAGCGATACCTGAATAGCTTTCCGCTTTACCGTAAAACTGTTCTGCTTTAGAAGCAGTTTTTGGGGATTTTTCAGCCATCATACCTGCATTGACAAAGGCAGAAACGGCTTCAACTTCTTTGCCCATTCCATCCAAAGTTTGAGCACGACCAACATAATTTGCGTAGAAGGTTTCGTTCATTGCAATGCCGGTTTCATATGCTTCCAGGGCTTTTTCCCAATCTTCAGCTTTACGGGCAGCACCGCCTACTGAATAGGCTACTTTTGCCCCGTTATTCTGGGCAAGCTCCCTAACCTTTAGGTCCGTTTCGGAGGTAGTATCTACCGCGGCGAGGGCTTGCTCGAACAAACCTAATGCTGTTTCATAATCCTTAGCCTTCAACTTTGCCAGACCATCGTTATACAGGCTGGCAGCGGAGGCGTCCTGAGCGATCATGGCGGTGGAGAATGCTACTAAAAGTGTAAGTGTGCTTAACAGTTTTGTCAGATGCTTCATAACAGAAGTTTTCCTACTTTAGATAAGTAAAGTCTATATACTCTACAATAATGTGATGTAATCCCTTTGGTGGTTTGGTGTATT
>JASBTH010000578.1 GCA_030148525.1 Saprospiraceae bacterium
TGAGGCCGAAAAAGAGGATTTAACCCGGTTCCTGCATTCTCCATACTTTAATTCAGATCCGGAAATTACCCGATTGTTTACGGCTTTAGTGTCAAATTGGCCCGAGCACCCCGGAGATAAAAAGGTTCTGTTCCAACAGGTTTTTCCCGGTCGTCCCTACGATGATAAGGCCTTTCGCTATCTCACCAGTCAACTCAATAAACGGATCGAACGGTTCCTTGCCATCCGGGCTTACGAACAAAACTCACACAAAGCCGACCTGGACCTGCTCCGGGCATTTACCGAACGGCATCTGGAAAAGGAATACCAGCAAACTCTTCGCCGACTACAGCACACGATGGAGCAGTGGCCCGGTCGCGATGCCTCCTTTTTCTACAGTCAAATGGAAATAGCTACGGTAGCGGAGCGCCACTTTGCTCTGCAGCGTCGACGCACCTATGATCCGGCCCTGCAGCAGATCACCGACCAACTCGACCGGTACTATTTTTTGCAGAAGCTGAAATACAACTGTGCCATGCTCGACCGGCAACACGTCATCGAAGGACCCTATCAGCCTAACCTCTCATCAGCCCTGATCGAGTACCTGCAGCACCAGGAATACTTCGACGAACCACTGATCCGCATTTACTTTCAGGTGTATATGGCCCTGAACGAGGAGGACGAAACGGAATACTTCGAAAGTCTTCGTAACAGCTTATTGGGCTCTCAGGAAGCCACAACCCTCGAGGAATGGCGCGACTTGTTTTATTTTGCCATAAACTATTGTCTGCGAAAGATCCGCCAGGGGAAGACCGACTTTTTGGCGGAAGCCCTCACCCTGTATCGTACCGGTATCGATCGGCACATCCTGCTCGACGGTGGGCAGCTATCGCCCTGGACCTTTACCAATGTGGTCAAATTGGCACTGCGACTGGGTAAGTACGAATGGATAGATGCCTTTATCAACGAATTTATGCATCTGCTTCCGGAACAATTCCGTTCCGACGCCCTCCACTCCAGTCTCGCAGAGCGCTACTACTACACTCATGATTACCACCAGGCCATCGAGCACCTGAATCAGGTGCGGCTCAGCGACCTGAATTATCACCTCGGTTCCCGCGTGCTGCTGGCCAAGGTCTATTACGAAGAAGGCTCGGAAGAACCATTGCTTTCCCTCCTGGCCGCCTTCACCATGTTTCTTAAACGAAATAAAAAGGTGTCGAAGCCCCTGAAAAAAACCTATCTAAACTTTTGTGAAGCGCTCTTTCGAATTCTCAAGCGTAGATCCGGCCGGTGGGATAGCCTGGAAACTTTTATCCGCGAAACGACGATGCTCACTGATCGTGCCTGGTTATTGGAAACCCTGGCCCGGGAGCGTGCCCTTAATCCATGATCACCCGCAAGGCCTCGGTCTGCGGATAAGCCACACAAGTAAAGACCAATCCTTTGGTCGAAACCGTGTCCATGCGGCCGTCTTGCGTATACATCACGGCCTGCCCTTCGGTACATTGACCGGAGCAGGTAGCACAAGTGCCCGCCCGGCAGCTGAAAGGCAGAGAAAGCCCGGTAGCCTCGGCGGCTTCCAGGATGGTTTGCCCCGGCGCGACTGCTACCTCAAAGTGTTCCCCCCGTCGCTCTAACTGAACAACGGCCGGCGGAAAATCTTCCGAGGATGGCCGCAGGGCTTCCTTGATGACAAAATTTTCGGTGTGTACCTGTTCGCTGCCATAACCTTTATACCCCAACGCATTGGTTGCCTTAAGCATCAAACCCCGCGGTCCACAGAGAAAAAAATGAGCCCCTGCCCGATCGTTGACCGCGTAATCATCGACCCATTTTTCGACCATGTGATTCGATAATCGCCCCCAGTAAACCTCGGCGGGCTCCAACTCTTGCCGCAGGGTCAGCAGGTCGGTACGTGGATTCGAAAGCAGATGAATGAGTTCAAAGCGATCCTGATAGGCCCGATGCAGCGTACGAATTGGCTCCCGGAAGATGATCTGGTCTTCCGACCGATTGGCGTAGAGCAGAAGGATGCGGCACTCCGGCTCATTATATAAAGCCTCCTTCAGGATGGAAAATAAAGGCGTGATGCCGCTGCCACCGGCAATCAGGAAAAGATCGCGGGGACCATCGGCCGGAGGTAACACAAAGTGACCAGCAGGAGGCAGGGAACGCAACAGATCACCCACATCAACGTGATCGTGCAAATAGCGGGACACCAGTCCGTTGGGCTTCTTCTTCACGGTAAACATCCACTGGGGATCTACGCCGGGCGTAGTTGCAAAGGAATAAGAGCGACGTACAGGCTTGGTGCCCAGCTCCTCCTCGAACAGCAGCGTCAAAAACTGACCGGCCCGGTACGAGGGTACGTGCCCCAAGGGCTGCACCACAAAGGATACGGTGTCGGGGGTTTCCCGAATGCGTTCTGTAACTTGCAAAGTAAGGGTATCGGAATCCTTCATTATCCTAGACAAAGAGCTTTTGGTAGCCATCAAAAAAGTAGGTGGTCCGTCCACCAATTTTAGCGGTTTGTACCGGTGATCCGTCCGGGGCCTGAGCGTCCTCCGTTCGCCACTTCCAGAGCCAATCGTCCGGATACTGCTTATAATAGGCATTTTGATCAACTGCGTATTGCAAAATCTCCTGCAATTTGGCGTGGATGGCCCTGAGTTGCTTCTCTGATAATTTATCCATACGCGAAGCAGGATGAATTCTCGTCTGATAACAAACCTCGTCCGCGTACAAATTCCCCACGCCCGCCAGGTATTTTTGATTGAGCAAGAATCCTTTCAGGGTGCTCTTCTTGCCTTTGGCTTCCGCCAAAAAAGCAGCGGCCGAGATGACCAGCGCATCCTCCCCAAGTCCGAGCTCTTTGATATAATCATCGAGGTCAGTGATGTAGCAAATACGGGCAAATTTACGCGGACAGTCAAACCCCAGCGAAAAACCATTGCTAAAATCAAAGGCAAATCGTTCGTATGGAGGTGCATCTTCGGGCTCCTGATAATACACCAGATCCCCCGTCATCCCAAAATGCAGTAGCAAATGATGACC
>JASBTH010000422.1 GCA_030148525.1 Saprospiraceae bacterium
TGGGAATCCAAACCACTTCGAGTCGAGTATATACTCGCGTGAAAAGGTTGGGCAAAGCCCAAAACTTTTCGAAAGCGGTATAAATAACTGATTTGTCACCACCTCCAGTTAAAATTAGCGAATCAAGGTCGCGAACTGCTTGTATTCAAAGGGCTCCCCTCGCGGACCATTAAAGGTAACGAGCACCACGTAGACACCGGCCGGTGCGTCCTTTCCGGTATTAAACGCCCGCCCATTCCATCCCGTAAGCGGGTCAGTAGCTTCAAAGACCTTTTGGCCCCAGCGGTTCCAAATGCTCATATTGAAATTTCGGGCACCCTTCATGATCCCCACGCCCAGATACTCATCGTTGACCGAATCGGCATTCGGGCTAAAGGCATTGGGGAGGAAGAAACGCACTTCAGGACGGACATCGACCAGGCGGGCCATCGTATCTATACAACCCGACGGGTGCGTGACTCGCTGCGTAACCACGTAGCGTCCCGTATCGGGAAAGGCGAAGGTCGGACTGCGCTCCCGGGAGGTACCAGCACCGCCAAAGTCCCAATACCAACTGTTGGCATCCTCCGATTCATCGAAGAAGGACACCCGTGAATCCAGATTGGTCGGTACGTCCGGCGAAAAACTAAATCCGGCCATGGGCGAAGGAGATACCCGGATCAGATCCGGGAAGGTAGTATCCGTTTTGCAGCCGATGGGAGAAGTAATGGCCACATCGACCGTAAATAAGCCAGGATCGGGGTAGGTATAAGTGGGACTGATGGCCGAACTGGTGCCCCCGTCGCCAAAGTCCCATCGAATATCGTAGGTGGAATCGATGGGGAAAGACAAGTTGTCAAAAAACACCCCCAACGGCTGACAGCCAGCAAAGGAACTGGGTGCAATAACGATGAGGTTGGGCACCGGAAAGTAAGCAACCTCCTGAATAGATGTCGCTTCGCATTGATTGGTATCGCGAACTGTCAGGGAAACGGGGATGTCTCCCGGACTTCGGTAGAGGTGCTCCGGGTTTTGCTGCTTGGAGGAGTCGCCGTCCCCGAATTCCCAGGTCCATTCGTTGATAAACCTGCTGCCGCTTTCCGATAGATCGGTAAATACTACGGGGTTGGCCTGGCAGGTATCGTATTCGTATGCAAAGTCAGCCGTAATGTCCGGGTAAATATTGACGGTGATCAGGGCCGTGTCGCCGCATTCGGTATCGGGATTGAGGATGAGAGTTCCCTCGTATTCGCCGATGCCGGGGAAAGACAAGGTAGGCTCCCATTCCCGGGACGTAACCGTTTCACTACCGATGTCAAAGGACCATTCGTATTCGCGGATGAAGCGTTCCTGGTAACTTTCATTGACGAAGGAAATATCGGTTACCCCGCAGGAATTAACCTGGTATTCCTGATCACTGATTTGAACATCTTCCTGAATATCAGCCACCACCTGGGGGTCACAACTGGCTACGTTGAACTGGAAGTCGCGGTAAGTGCGGCTCATAAGCACGCCATTCCGGAATTCACTCACACAAACCCCGACCACAAATTGGCCCTGGACCGTAGGAGTACCCGTGATCATACCTGTATTCGGATTAATTTCGACGGTCGGGCGGCCGGCCAGCGGTTTATCGAACGTATAAGCGGGTGCCCGGAAGGTGACTTCCCGATACGGCGGCGGACAACCGGGCTGAGGGGCTGCTCCCTGGCAGGTGTTGACAATATCGTCTCTTGTTCCGAACGCACCACCACCACCGCCATCAAGGGGGGCACAAAATTCGTACACCAGCTGGTCTCCATCTGAATCAATCGCTCCGTGGTCAAACATCAGGGGTTCATCCGCACAGATAATGGTGGGCGGAAACTGCTTAAAACGGGGGCTTGAGTTACACACGGCCTGAGCTTCGGGCGTGAGCTCTACGGTATAGGTCGATCCCTGATCTCGGGGATTGATAAGGTTACTGATGGTCACGTTGCGGCAGCACCGCTGGTAGGTAATGTGGTATGATTGCTCACTGACCGGTAGTTCTGCTTCCCAAACGTAGGTTCCTTCCTCCACCCGCACATCGGGTGGTATCAAACAAGGGTAGTCCGGTTTCTCCACTTGCACGATAGGTAATTGCAGACGGGCGCGTACCACCGCGTAGGCCGAGGCCTGGGTTAATCCCGAGCACCCGGAAGGCGGGCAACGATAGATACCGATAACGACTTCCTGGTCCAGTTCAGCACCGCCAACGGTATTTCCGTCGCGGTAAACTTTCATGGTGAACCGATACCGGCCATTCCCCAGGCATTCGTAGGTAATACCACCCCCGACGATGTGGAGGGCCAGCAGATCCGAGAAGGGCAGGAACAAACAAAACAGTACGGGTAGTAGTCGCTTGAACATATGTATTGTGGGTATTCTTTTGCCGAAAGGCTATAATGCAGCCTATCTGACCAAATTTACGAGACCTTTCTTTTGAATGCGATCCCCTTCGGGACCTAAAAAAGTCATGTAATAGACATAAGCACCTTGCGGTAGGGGTTCACCGGTACTCAGATGGGTACCATCCCATCCCTGATCGGGATCCCGGGTGAAAAAGATACGATCCCCCCAGCGGGTAAACACAGCAAATTCAAACTCTTGTAGTCCACCGCCTGGACCATACCCCCGAAAGACATCGTTGCGCCCGTCGTTATTGGGCGAAAAGGCATTGGGCACATAATACGCAACCACGGGCAAAATACTGAGGATCTGACTCACGGAATCCGTACAGCCGTTGCTGCTACCCACCGTCAGCACGATCCGGAAACTACCCGAATCGGGGAAGGTAAAAGCGGGGGCTTCCTCCATGGAAGTGCCCAGACCACCAAAATCCCAGGCGTAAGTATCGCCTCCTTCACTGGTATTGGTAAAATCCACGGTATTATTCAGCGTGGTGGGCGGGTCCGGGCTATACGTAAAGCCTGCCGTCGGAGCTTCACGCACCGTAATGGGATTTGCCAGTGTGGCAGAGAGCTGACAGCCATTGGGAGCACTTACCTGTAGGGAAGGGGTGTACGTGCCGGGCTCATAGGTATAGACCGGACCAGGATCAGCACTGTTGGTGCCATCTCCCAGATCCCAGGAAATCGTATAGGCATCCGTTAAAGCGGGCAGATCAGACGACAAGGCGATCTCCTCCGGCAGGCAAACATCCGCAGATGATACCGAAATGGTGGTCGTTGCCGGCAGAGGATAGTAGTCGATAGTCTGGCTCGTGGAATCCACGCATCCATTGTCATCCGATATTACCAAAGAAACCTGGCGCGTGCCCGCAGTAGCGTAGGTATGCGTAGGTTCGATTTGGGAACTGGTAGAACCGTCACCGAAATCCCAGGCGTAGGTAGGATTAGTCCCCACTTGTGATTGATTCGTGAAGGCAATGGCGGTTTCATCACATCCGGGGTCATCGAAAGAAAAAGCAGCTGCCAGGCCCGACAGCACATTCACCGATACCTGGGCCGAGTCCATACAACCAGTGGTTGTTGAAACGAGCAACTGCCCTGTATAGGTACCGGCATCGGGAAAACTGACTACCGGGCTCCATTCTTCGTACGTTTCCGTGGTACCATTAACCTCAAATTCCCAACGGAAGGATTCGACATTTTCCTGTCCCTGACTCTGATTATCGATACTTATGTTGCCGGCACTACAGCTATTTAGCACGAAAGTGCCATCCGGTGCTACTTCATCACTGGAAATATCAATGGTGATCGGACGCTCACAATCGGTCACCAGAAACTGAAAGTCACGTCGCACTTCCGACAGCAATACATCATTCGCATCGTATTCTGCAACACAGACCGTGACCACGAATTGACCGCTTTGCATGGGTACTCCGGTGATCAGGCCCGTATTTTGATCGATTTGAAAGTTGGAGTTTTGTCCCAGAGGATTATCGGCTGAGTAGGTGGGTTGTACGAAAGACACTTCTTCAAAGGGAGGCGGATTATCAGGGTCCGGAGCAATTCCGTCTTCGGCAGCCGGGGTTTGATTATTGGCACCACCGCCCAGGAAAGGGCTGCAAAAGCTATACTCCAGACGGTGACCGTCGGGATCAGTA
>JASBTH010000592.1 GCA_030148525.1 Saprospiraceae bacterium
GATAATGTTGAGAAACTGTATTTTCTTCGGGCTGCTCTGGTGGCTGGGCGATGGAATATCGTTATGGATAATATCGCTAAATCGCCCTAGAACGAGGGGACAAATCGCAACTGCGCCCGCCATGCTTTGATGAATGATCCGATTACGCGGATCGGGTATTTTATGGAAAGCTTGATGATGTTCACCAAGTATATTGTCAAGAGATAATGCATTACGTTGTTCAGCGAAACTTTTTCTTGCCATGATCAATTTTCATTTTTTGATTCATACAAGGTAATATCTTCAGCAATGAAACTGCATGCAAGCTTTACCCGGGGAACTGCTGGGAAGCCCTAAATTAAGGTAAGCGTCCGAGCAACTGAATCTTGTAAGGCTGATTTGGTTGTGTGACCTTTGCGCGATCAAAAGTAAAGAAATGACCAGAAAAGCTCTCGCCGCCCAGATGGCGCAATTAATCGAAGCCCTGGGCAAGTCTGGTCTGAGCAAAAAAGCATTCTGCGCCAAGCACGATATTCCCGTTGCTAAATTTTATTATTGGCAGCGACGACTGAGTCAAGAGGAACAACATTTTCCGGTCCCCTAGGGATTTACTCCTTTGTTGGTTCGTCCTGCCGCTGATCTGGAACTTCACTTAATGGTTGGATAGTTTTTTGGCGTTTGCACGCAGTCGAGTCATTGCATTCCAACAAGATGGAGATTTCAATTTCTTCAGCATTTCGCTATGGTTATCAACAGGTTGTGAGCCTACCTTCAAATTCAAAGAGATCATCAAAACCCAACAAATTGGATGTTTTCAAAGTACGTTCATTTTTATTTTAAAATCGCTTTTCTAGCTGATTTACAATTAGTTGTGAACGCACTTTCTAATCCCAGCGGAATCACCAGTAAATAAATCGGAAGTCGGAGATCGGAAGTGATCTGGCTTCCGGTTTTCTTTTTTGGCGAAAGCCGCATACCAATACCAGGGTCCGTTTCCACGATGGTAATGGAACGATTAGCTCAGGCGAGTTGCTTTCTACGCATGATTATTACCCCTTTGGGATGGAGATGGAATGCAGTGAATTCGCTGAATGAAAAGCGATATTTAAAAAGATTAACAAAGCTGTTGTGAGAAGATGGTCGTCGCCGATCCTGTAGCACTACCCGCGGGGCCTTACGGTTGAATACTGCGCTGGATGCTTTCCCAAATCAGAGGCTGAATTCGTGGGGGTCACTGTTTTGGCCCCCTAAAAGGTCGGATTGGATTACAGTTCAAAAACTGTAATTTTAATAACAGGAAAGAAGCCTGCATTCGAGCTGCAAGACAGACATACTAAAAAAGAGCACCTAAGCAGGTCCCGAAGTAATCAACACCAGCTCTTGAAGCGAGTTTTGTAATTACTACCCCTCCCGCTCCTTGCGCTTATTGATTTCGTCGCGGATTTCGGCCGCTCGTTCGTAGTTCTCCTCGGCGAGTACCTCGTCGAGGAGTTTTTTCAGGGATTCCATGGAATACTCATCCAGAGACTCTTTTTTCACCGGTTCTTCGGTGGCGGATTCTCCGGGGGCAATATCTTCGGCGGGGGAGTCGCCTTCTTCTTCGAGAACGACACCGGCGGCGTCGAGGATGAATTCGTAGGAATAGATGGGGCAGTCGAAGCGGACCGCCATAGCGAGGGCGTCGGAGGTGCGGGAATCGACCTCAATGAGTTCGCCGTCTTTGAGGCAGACGAGGCGTGCGTAGAAAATGCCGTCGAGCAGGTTGTTGATGACGACTTCCTTCAGTTCGACGTTAAAGGTTTCGAGGGTATTTTTAAAAAGATCGTGGGTGAGGGGCCGGTTAGGAGTCATGCGTTCCATGGCCACGGCAATTGCTTGAGCTTCAAAACTCCCGATCACGATGGGCAGGCGGCGGGTTCCTTCCTTTTCACCCAGCACAACGGCATAGTTGTGGGATTGGGTGACGCTGTGTGAAAGCGCTACTATTTCCAGCTCAATTTTTTTCATATGATGCGTATACTACAATTCAAAGTTAAATATGCGCCCGATTAACTCAGGTTATCCGTTGCAGGTCAAGGTCTTCAATCAGGCTGCAAAAGTAGGTATTTTTTGCGGGACACCGGGGTTGAACTCCGCAAAATTAGTGGTTTTGCTAATGAAGCGACTATAGATTGAGTTGTCGGTCTTTGGTACAAAAACACCTGGCAGAGTAGCTTGTTTAATGTGCCTTGGCTGCGTTCCAGAGTTCATCCATTTCGGCAAGGCTCATGTCCTGCAAATCCCGGGGGGCGTTGGCTTCAATGTATTCAAAGCGCTTTTTAAATTTCCGGTTGATACGTTCCAGAGCGGTCTCGGGGTCGATATTCTGGAATCGGGCGTAATTGATCAGGGAAAAGAGGATGTCCCCGAACTCTTCTTCCCGTTTCTCCTGGTTCTCGGTTTCCTGCAGGGTTTCGCGGAATTCCTGCATTTCTTCTTCAACTTTATCCCAGACTTGTTCGGGCGTTTCCCATTCAAAGCCCACCTTGCTCGTCTTTTCCTGCATGCGGTAGGCCTTCACCATAGCGGGCAGACTACGCGGCACCCCGGAGAGCACCGATTTTTTCCCTTCCTGTAATTTCAGTTGTTCCCAGTTCTTTTTAACCTCTTCCTCGTCGGCCACGGTGAGGTCACCGTAGATATGGGGGTGCCTTTTAACCAGCTTATCGCAAACCGTCTCCAGGGCATCGGCAATATCAAAGGCCCCTTTTTCGTCGGCAATTTTGGCGTAAAAGACCATGTGCAGCATGATATCCCCTATTTCTTCCTTTACCTCGTCGAGATCCTGGTTCAGAATCGCATCGGCCAGTTCGTAGGTCTCCTCGATGGTGAGATTGCGCAGGCTTTCGAGCGTCTGCTTGCGATCCCAGGGGCATTGTTCCCGCAATTCATCCATTATGGTCAGCAAACGCTTGAAAGCGTCGAGTTTGGCCTGTTCGTTGTCCATTCTTGGCGGATTGTGTACTTTTGCTTGGCTAATAGTTTAGAGAACTTTGTGTACCCTGATTTTGTTGTAGAACTAGCAATCATCGGGCATTTTCCCGCGATTCAATCACCATCGAAAGTACGTAATCACTATGGAATTCTTGTATATCCTCGGAATCATCTTTGTTGTCTTTGGCCTGTCCTTCGCCATGATCAATATCCGCCAGATATTTACGGGTAAAGAGTTCCGGGGCACCTGCGCAACCAATAACCCCATGCTCAAAAGCGAAATAGGGGAGTGCTCGGTTTGCGGAAAGAAGCCGGAAGAAGAATGCAAAATGCCGGAAGTAGACGGAAAACGCGCTGCCGGTGCCTGAGCGTACCTGCGTACAAATAAAAAGGGCCGTGCTGAATTTATTCGCACGGCCCTTTTTATTTTTGGCGAAAGCCTAATAATCATCCAGGGAAAGCATCACTAAGGTACAGGCCACCTCATTCTCAATGCCGTGCTCCCGGGCCAGTTTTGCCAACTCCGGATTCTCGGCTCCCGGATTATAGATGATCCGACGTGGCTTCAACGATATAATGTAGTCGTAGTATTGCTGCTGACGGGTGGCGTTCAGGTACAGCGTAATGGTATCAACGTTCTCGAAAGGAGTTGCACCTTTGTGGATCGGGATACCAGCCACCTCCCCTTCGCGACCACCTACGGCGACCACTTCGTGGCCCGCACTTTTGAGGCGATGCATGGCTTGATAAGAAACCCGCTGGGGGTTGGTCGATGCGCCTAGAACCAGGGTTTTCATAAAACAGGTTTGAGGTTTGGGGTTTGAGGTTATAGGTAGAGTCAGTAGTGTCCGGTTAAAAACACAAAAACCTTTATAGATTTTTGTTTTTCAGCAACTTACAAAGGTTTTCTCCGGAAACGATTTGAAACGCCCCAAAGAGCCTCAAATTAGCACCCAAAAGAGGGCTGCTGATGAATCAGGGTAAATACGTCTTTGCACAGCTGATGAGTTTGATCAAGCACAAAGAGTTTACCAAGTACGTTGACAAGTACCGAGGTAATTACCGCGTTCGGGATTTTACCTGCTGGCACCAGTTCCTTTGCATGAGCTTTGGACAACTGACAAATCGCGAAAGCTTACGTGATACCGTTGTCTGTCTGCAGGCCCATGATCATAAGCTTTATCATCTGGGCCTTACTAAGGGTGTCAAAAAATCTACCCTGGCAGATGCCAATGAGAAACGCGACTGGCGCATCTATGCTGAATTCGCCCAAGTCCTCATTACACAGGCGCGGCAATTATGCCAAGGCGACCAGGAGATGGCAATCGAACTGGACAATGTCGTTTACGCCCTGGATGCTACCACCATCGAACTGTGTCTGGATGTTTTCTGGTGGGCCAGGTTCCGTAAACATAAAGCGGCTGTCAAGCTTCACACCTTATTGGATGTGAAATGCGAGATCCCCTGCTTTATTCACATTACCGACGGAACGGTTCACGATGTCAACGTGCTGGATGTCATCGAATTTGAAGCGGAAGCTATCTATGTGATGGACCGTGGCTACATTGACTGGAGCCGTTTGTACAAAATACACCAAGCCGGTGCTTTTTTTGTCATACGGGCCAAAGACAACTTATCCTTTGAACGGATATACTCCCGCAAAGTGGATAAATCCACCGGGTTACGATGCGACCAGACCATTCGACTCAAAGGACACTACGCCGCGAAAAATTACCCAGAATACCTTCGCAGGGTTAAGTACTACGACGAAGAGCATGATCAAACGTATGTATACCTGACCAATCATTTTGAAGCGGTGGCTCTGCAGGTCACGGTTCTGTATGTGAACCGTTGGAAAGTAGAGATCTTCTTCAAGTGGGTCAAGCAGCATCTACGCATCAAAAAGTTTTGGGGAGAAAGCCCCAACGCTGTCAAAACTCAAATCTGGATCGCCGTGTGCACCTTTGTGCTGGTTGCGACCTTGAAGTATAAGCTGGATTCTCAACACTCTTTGAATGAAATATTACAAATTTTGAGTGTCTCCGCTTTTGATAAAACGCCTGTAAATGAGCTACTTGCAAAAATAAATACCCAAAACCTTGACACCCCTGATTCTAACCAGTTGATTATGTTTAATTTATAACCGGACACTACTGAGCCGTATGAAAAAACAACTATCCCATATGGATCGCCGATCCTTCGTAAAGCAATCGACGCTGGCCGCCGGGGGTGTGCTGATGGCCTC
>JASBTH010000596.1 GCA_030148525.1 Saprospiraceae bacterium
AGATCGTGAAAGCATTGCGCTTTGAAAAGGACCTGGAAGCCGTCCTGTTTCTAATGTATCAATAAACGAACCGAGTAATTATGCCAGCAAAAATTGTAATTGTCGACGACGAAATGCACATCCGGGCCCTCATCGAACAAACCCTCGAGGAATTGGAAGATGAAGGGGTGACCATACTTACGGCCGCCAACGGCCAGGCCGGCCTGCAGTTGATCGAACGGGAAAAACCCAATCTCGTCTTCCTCGATGTTATGATGCCCCGCATGAACGGTTTTGAAGTTTGCAAGTCGGTAAAAAGTAACCGGAAGCTGGATGGTACTTATATCATTATGCTTACCGCAAAAGGACAGGAATTCGATCGTCAAAAGGGAGAAGAAGTAGGGGCTGACAGGTATATGACCAAACCATTCAACCCCGATGCCTTATTAGACAAAGCCAGAGAAATACTTGGCCTATGACCATCAATAAGTATCTAAAAACACTGTGCCTTAAATCCAGCGATGTCAACGCTTTCCTGCGACGGCTCATCGACCACTGTGCAGCACCGGTTGGTGTCTTCAGTATGGACCATACGCTCTTACTGGGGCCAGACACCCAGGGTAGCCACGAAGTTGCTATAAACCTGGATGGGCAACAAATTGGATATATAAAGGGAGAAAATGTGTCCGACGTATCCATGATACAGGAAGCACTCACTGTTCTGCTGGAAAAGGAAGCCTCCGGTAAGGAAATGGGCAAAGAGGTACTGCAGTTGTACCGGGAGATCAATCTGATCTACGATTTTTCGGAGCAATTAGCCTCCACCATTGATCCTCCTGGCATCAGCCGTATTGCCCTGGACCAGGCCAAAAAACTGATCGTCTGCGATGCAGGCCGTGTGATCCTATTCGAAGAGGGAACAAAGGCTATTAAGCTCCTGGCCCAGTTTGGGCAAACCTCCCGTGATGAGCATATTATAGCCTTCCAGCAAGAAATCATTGATCGCTTTTTGGCGGAAGCCAAAACAGATATCATAGCCGATACCAAGGTCGATTATCGCACCAAGGATATTCCCACGAGCGTCACTTCCTTGCTATATGCACCCCTGCGCATTGGCGAACGCGTCATTGGCATGATCGTACTGGGAACTACTGCCGCCCATACCTATAAAGCCAATGACCTGAAGATACTCAACACCCTGGCCCTGCAGGCAGCCTCGGCCATTGAGTCAAGTCTACTATACGAGAAAAACATTCAGGAAATCCAGTCACGGGAGGCAGCCCTCAAACGCGTTCACGATGCCACCAAAAAATTCGTACCCCACGATTTCATCAAACTGCTGGGGCGGGAATCGATTGAAGAAATCGTACTCGGCGATCAGGTACAGCGGGATGTCACTGTTATGTTTCTGGATATCCGGGATTACACCTCCTTTTCGGAATCTATGACCCCCGACGAAAATTTTAAATTCCTCAACCGCTACATCGGTCGCCTCGAACCGGTAATCACCGGCAACCGGGGTATGATCATGAGCTTTCTGGGCGATGGCATCATGGCTCTTTTTCTGCACGATACCGATGATGCCCTGCAGGCAGGAATTGACATTCACCATACTGTCGCCCGCTACAATAGAGAACGAGCTAAGAAGAACCGAAGACCATTACGCCTGGGCATTGGCATGCATCATGGGCCCCTCATCATGGGTATTCTGGGCAACGACCAGCGCCAGGAAGCCAACCTGGTGTCAGACACGGTAAATACTGCATCCAGAATGGAAGGCTTGACCAAATACTACGGCGCTTCCATTATTGCTTCCGAATCCGTCTTTACCAACATGAAGAAAACTCCGGGCTTTGGCTACCGATCCCTGGGCAAGGTACAAGTCAAGGGGAAACGAAAGGCGCTGGAAATATTTGATGTGTTCGAAAGTGATCCACAACCCCTCTTTTTCAAAAAGCAGGAAACCAGGAGAGGCTTCCAGCAAGGTTTGCTCCATTATCACCAACGTTCATTTGATCAGGCTACTGCTGCCTTTGCCAAAGTCCTATCCATAAACCCCGAAGACCGGGCCGCCCAACTCTACCTCAACAACGCCATCCAGTACCTGACCTCCGGAGTGGGGACCGATTGGGAAGGGGTGGAGATTATGGAGATCAAGTAAGACGCTTGACGTTGGTAATTATTAATTTTTAGTTTTTAATGGAAAGCAATTAAATTAAAAATTAAACACTAAAAATTATCAATTACCCTCCCTAAACCGAAATACGTGCACCGAATCCGATGTACTCGTAGCATAATCGAAGGTGTCCTTTTGCCGTAAGGCCATATTGAAAAAATCAGATACATAGCCGTAAATCCAATTAAGCCGATCTT
>JASBTH010000599.1 GCA_030148525.1 Saprospiraceae bacterium
TTCAAAAAGTCTTTATTCCAGCCCGGAGTCATTCGCTTCACAAATCAATCACTGGAAAACCAGGATTTCCCAACCATTCACCGAAATGAGCACGACGTCAGTGCGCAAAATTTGTACATAGAGAACCGACAACAGCTCGGGGATCAACTCATCCTGAATTACGGTTTACGTTTGGGCGGTTTTCGGACGGGATCCACTAATTACTGGGCATTGCAGCCCCGTTTTTCGGCCACCTGGTTGGCCTCCAAGAAGCTAATGTTGCGAGCTTCGGTGAGTAAGAACAATCAGTTCGTACACCTCTTATCCAATAATGCTATCGGACTACCCACCGATCTTTGGGTGCCTTCCACGGAGGATATTCAACCCCAAAAAGCCTGGCAGGTAACCCTGGGAGGAGATATCCGGTTGGGTGATGCCTGGTCGTTCAGTATGGAAGGTTACGCCAAGCGGATGGACCAATTACTGAGCTATTCCGAGGGAATAACCTTTGTGGATGACTGGGAGAATAATGTGACACAGGGTGAGGGGGAAGCCTTCGGTATTGATATCATGTTGCGCAAGCAGCGCGGTAAGACTAAAGGGTGGTTAAGTTACAGCCTCGCCTGGGCAAACCGTAGCTTTGACCGTATTAACTTCGGCGACGTGTATCCCTTTAAGTACGATCGCCGGCACGATATCAAACTGGTGCTCATTCAGGAGATCAATGATCATTGGGAGTTTTCCGGCAGTTGGATATTCGGGACCGGACTGGCATTCAGCCTGCCACTGGAGCAATTTGAAGTCTCCTTTCCCGGGGTACCCGAACTACCCATTGTAGGCGTGGATTACGGAGCAAAAAACCAATACCGTTTGCCGTATTATCACCGGCTGGATTTTAGTATCAATTACCGATCCTTCGCGAATAACGGATTGGAGCACCGTTTCCAGGCCGGCGTATACAACGCTTACAATCGCAATAACCCCCTGTACTATAAATTTGATCGCAGCCTGGTAGTTTCTGATAACGAGCTGGTAGAACAACGAGAATTCGTCGGAGTACGATTGCTGCCCATATTGCCCTCCCTTAGCTATTCTCTTCGATTTTAAGTATATTGTATGTAAATACGCTCATTTAATGCGACTGTACACCTCCCGTTTGTGGTTTCCCGTATTTCTGATTTGTGGCTTGTTCGCCTGTGAACAGCCCGTGGATTTGAATATACAGACTCCAGCCCCGAAACTCGTGGTCATCAGTAACTTTACCGCACAAAGCGACCTGCGGGTTCGCGTTACCAGCAGCCAGCCGGTCATTACCTCCAATGAAACAGCTTTTATCTACGACGCAGATGTCGCCCTTTACCAGGGGGACTTATTTTTACAGGATCTCACCTTGAAAAATGATGTGCAGGATCCGTACTATACTACGTCCCAGTTCAGTCCGGTACCCGGGCTGGAGTATACCATTAGGGTGTCAGCTCCGGGGTATGCCTCCGTCGAAGGAAGGAGCAGTATTCCGGAACAAGTTGATATTTCAGACTTGCAGATAGTGGATCTCTCCAACCAATTGGAGCCCAAAGGCACGCTTAATCGCCTTAATTATAAAGTGAACCTTGAGTTTGCTGACCGGGAAAGCGAACGCAATTTTTACCACCTCACCCTCTCCCAGGAGTTTTTATCGTTCGAATTAGTTGACGGGGATACCATCATCACCTCCCGTCGGGATCGCCGCCTGCAATTCGACCCCAATTCTGGAAATAACCTGCAGGTGATTCACTACGATGGTAGTATTCTTTTTGAAGATACGCCTTTCAACGGTCGTCAGCAGACCTTCTCCCTACCAGTGGAGATTCGGTATAAGGCTTCTCGTGAAATCCCCGGGCGATTGGTCGCCGAACTCCGGGTGGTGACCGAAGAGTACTATCTATTCCACACCTCTCTCAGCCGACAACAACAAACGCCTGATCAGCCCTATGCCGATCCCGTCATCCTGTATAACAACATCAAGAACGGTCACGGGATATTTGCCGGCTACTCTTCCAGTGTAGCATCGGTCGAGGTCCGATAATTGGCTTTTTTCCTTTTTTTCAAAAAAATAGTAGGGTTGCGTAGGGGTACCCCCAATTTTTCGTGTCTATGCGAGTGTAAGACCAAACGAATAGAAGTTTCTTTTGGATTTCTTTACCAAAAATGTATGGACATGAAGATGGATGCCAAACGCGTTTTCCTGGAGCAATTTCCGCTATTCAGCTACCTGAATGAATCGGAAAAAGCAGAGCTTGCCGAATTGGCCGAACACCGGGTCATTGCCAAACACGAAATGATCTATCAGCCCGGACAAGCCTCTGATACCATGTTCTTTCTGTTGCGTGGAGCCGTTAAAATTGGCACCCATTCCAATGACGGGAAAGAAGTGATCAAGGCCCTTATTCATCCATTGGCAATGTTCGGCGAATTGGGCCTGATCGGGGAAGAAAATCGCAAGGATTTTGCCCAGGTTCTGAAGGATGATATTCAGGTGCTTTGCATTAAGGTGTTGGACTTCAAGCGGATGATGCGGGATAATTTTGATCTGTGTAACCGGGTCATGATGCTATTCGGAACCCGACTGATGCAAGCGGAGGAAAAATTGGAAAGCCTCATTTTTAAGGATGCGCGTACCCGGATCATCGAGTTTATCCGGGATTCGGTAAACCAACGCGGAAAACGCATCGGTTACGAGATGCTGCTTAAGCATTCCCTGACCCACCAGGATATTGCCAACATTACTTGTACCTCGCGCCAAACGGTAACCCTGGTGCTGAATGAACTAAAGAAATCGGACCTCATCCACTTCAATCGCGGACGAATTCTGGTGCGCGACATGGCACGCCTGGCGTAAAAAACACATGTATTGCTCCAAATAAACGGGGCTGAACCCTTCCGGGATCAGCCCCATTTTATTAAGATTGGTATGCAAGTTATTTTTTGACGGGTTACCCGACTATTGTTTGTTGAGTGACCAGTTGTAGTTTTGGTAGCTGACCGAAGCGTCGGAGGCAATGGTCGTTTTACTGTACTTGTTCAGGTATTGGATCAGGTTGTCAAAGTCTTCACCATACCAGTCAAATATCTTTGAAACTGTAACTGATTGTTTGCTGATCTTATTGTAAGCGGGGTTGTTAATAAACGATCTGGCCTGACGATCCAGTGTCTCCTCCAGGTTTTGCGCGGTATATGCTTTATTGAGTAATGGGGGGCACGACTCAGCCGCACAATTCACCGCAAAGTGGATGCGCGCATCTTTGAAGCGCGGACGCAGAATATCGTTCTCAATGTTATTCAGCGAATACGTCTGATCACCCAGTTCAATCCACTTCCGGTCCCATACCTTACCATTATCGAGATTCGTAATGGAGGAAAGCGGGTAGTTTTCCAGTATCAACTGAATAGTAAACGCATTATAGGCGTTGATCCAGTAGGCCATTTTTTCGGAGCGCGACCAGGCATCAGTGGGGTGATTGTCAGCCAGCATATTTAAATATTCGTTCAGTTCACCCTGATCTTTTTTAAAGCCGGCGTAGTTCACATCTCCCTTGGCAGTGACGTGCTTTTGCAATAATTTGTCCCAGCTGCTATGATCTACGGTCAACCGGGTAACATTATCTTCCCGGACTTGATCACTAATTGATGGTGTTTCTGATTTGCAGTGGACTAAGGTGGTACTCAGTAGCAAAATGGTCCATGTGAGAAATCGCATTGTCTGTTTCATTTTGTGTATTTTGGCGTAAGCCAACACATAGCGGGCTGGCTTCCATTATGTATAACCCTTCATTTGACTGCAGTGTTGCTTGCCAGTCACCTGCATGTAGCCATCCGGACACATTTAACGTAGCTTTAAGCTTTTTATTCACTCATCATAACAACGCAATATCCCAATGAGAACCGTATTAATCTTATTGTGCACCCTGTTTACAGTCTCCCTGTTGGCCCAAAACAGCTGTTCTACCTATTTTCCTTTCAAAGAAGGAATGACCCTGGAGTATCAGTATTACAATAAAAAGGACAAGCTGGAAGGTACCTCTACGCAGTCGATTCAGGATGTTTCCGAAAACGGAGGCGAGATTACCGCCAAAGTATCGACCCAAATGACTGATGCCAAAGGTAAGGAGAGCATCGACGGCAGCTTTACGGTGACCTGCAGCGGCGGCATATTCGAAATGGACATGTCGCAAATGGTGCCAGCCGAAAGCATGGCCGCAATGGGTGGTGGTGATGCGGAAATGAAAATGTCGGGCGATGGGTTCCGCCTGCCCACCGATGCCCAAATCGGTCAGGATATTCCCGATTCGGAAAACACCATCGAAATCAAAGCCGGCGTCATGAATATGAATATGACGCTGAATTTGATCGATCAAAAGGTGGAAGCCCGTGAAACCATCACGACTCCTGCCGGAACCTTTGATTGCATTCGCTTCTCCTATGTGGCCTCCACAAAAATGTCGATTATG
>JASBTH010000604.1 GCA_030148525.1 Saprospiraceae bacterium
CGCGGCACTTCTGGTTGTATTCTTCTACGGTGATCTTAACTCCGATATCGTCCTTGGTGATACCCAGTTCCTTTTCCACGCTTAGCTCTACGGGCAAGCCGTGGGTATCCCAACCACCCTTGCGGTCGACGCGGTGTCCTTTCATGGCCTGGAAGCGGCAGAAGAGGTCTTTGATTGTCCGGGCCATCACGTGGTGGATCCCGGGTTTTCCGTTGGCGGAGGGAGGTCCCTCGTAAAACACGAAGCTGTTCTCGGGATCGCGCTGTTCCACGGAGCGTTCAAAAACCTGTTCCTTCGACCAGAAATCCAGGATATCCTGATCGATCTTTGGCAAGTTCAGTGAGTCGTATGTCTGATAGGTAGCCATGTGCTATCGTAGTATTTGTGCTTTCGCAAAAAAAAACAACCGCCGCGGGGCGGAGTTCAAGTGTCAGTATGGTTCATTTCGGGCCCAAAAATACGCTTATTCTGCGGGCCGCTCGCAATTTTTTGCTTTTATACCGACAACGAAGTGGTTTTGCTCCGCAGTACTTCGTGCTGGGACACCAAACCACTTCGGAAGCGGTATACTTCTTCCTTTGTACGGGCCATGTTTGGCCTTTCGGCAAAAAAAGCCAGGCAGCGGTCAGCCTGATTGCGGATGGCTGCTTTCCTCTTCCTACCAATAACCTGCTTAGCGTGGAAAAACGCAGTCAGGAAAAAAGAAAAAACCAAGAGCAACCCGAAGCACCCCGACTGTCAGGAAAGCCGGGTGAAAACATTAGTTCCAAACGTTCTGGTTTCGTGTCCCGGCTTTCCTGACAGTCAGTCCCCCGGCCAAACACAAAACGAAGCACTACAACAAAAAAGCTCCGACAGCTTGTTCTCTGTCGGAGCTTTGGTGACATACACAATTCGCACCTCCAGATTGCTTCAGCAATGGGGAATAATGATGCGAATAATGTGTATATCCTGTTTGTACATGCGTCGTTTTATGATGTGCTAAACTATGCCTATTTTACCGGAAAAGCAAAAAACAACCTTCCTGACCATTTTTGCGGGAAATGCTTTCGCGGAAAAAATACGACCATGGAGAGTGGGATTTTTCGCGAAAGCATTTGCATCAAGGCGCGAAAATTGTCAGAGAACCAAAAACAAATGACTATGCTGCAAACGCAGAATGTGTCGTATTCCTACTCCGGCGGCACGCCCCTGACCTTTCCCGACGTGGCCTGTGGCCGCAATGAGCACTGGTTGCTTTTGGGCCAATCCGGCACCGGAAAAACCACTTTCCTGCACCTCCTCGGCGGACTGCTTACGCCCAGTAATGGGAGTGTCTCGGTGAACGATACCGATCTGACTCAGCTCAGCCAATCGCGCCGCGATAAATTCCGCGGTCAGCAAATCGGCATCATCTTTCAGGAAGCCCATTTTGTGCGGGCCCTTACCGTAGGTGAAAACTTGCAGCTTGCGCAAAAACTGGCGGGCCATTCCCCCGACAAAGCCCGTGTGCGGGAGTTGCTCGATCGGCTCGGGCTGGCTAACAAAATCAACCGCAAACCGGATCAGCTCAGCGTGGGCGAACGCCAGCGCGTAGCCATCGCCCGTGCCCTGGTCAATAAACCGGCCGTCATCCTGGCCGATGAGCCAACCTCGGCCCTCGACGACGAAAACTGCCAGGAGGTAGCCACCCTCCTCGAAGAACAAGCGAATTTGGCGGAAGCCACCCTCCTAATAGTTACCCACGATAATCGGTTGAAGGAGCGGTTTGAAAAACAGATCGTACTTTCTTAAGACTTAAAGATTTTAGATGCCAGACAGAAGAAAAAGACACTCAGATATCTAGAATCTAGCCTCTCCAAGTCTAGCATCTTTTGAAAACATGAACGCATGAATCTTCTCTCCCTCAGCTGGAAAAATATAATCAATAAACCCCTCTCCATGACGCTCAGCCTGGTGCTGTTCGGATTGGGAGTAGGACTCATTTCTCTCCTATTCCTTCTGAATACCCAACTGGAGGAAAAATTTGAAGCCAACCTGGCCGGTATTGACCTCGTCATTGGTGCCAAGGGTAGTCCCCTGCAACTCATACTCTCGAGCATGTACCACATTGATTCACCAACGGGTAATGTGTCGATCGAAGAGGTGCGCCCGTTTCTCAACCCGAATCACCCGCTGATCAAAACGGCAGTGCCCCTTTCCCTGGGAGATAGCCACCGGGGATACCGCGTTGTAGGTACAACCCCAGCCTTTTTCGGGATGTACGAAGCTGCACCCGCCGAGGGGCGCATCTTCGAAAAAACAATGGAAGTAACGGTAGGCGCTACCGTAGCCCGCGCCCTGGAATTAGAGGTGGGGAGCACTTTTCAAAGCTCCCACGGATTTGTGCAGGATGAAAACCTGGTACACGCCGATGCTGAGCCCTTTAAAGTGGTTGGGGTGCTCGAGCCTTCAGGTTCGGTGGTCGACCAGCTCATTCTTACGAATACCCAATCGGTCTGGGCAGTCCACGGGCACGAAGAGAGCGAAGAGGATCATTCCGACCACGATCATGCCGAAGGGGAAGGGCACGATCACGAAGCTGAAACGGCTATGAAGCCGCTCACCGAATACCCTGAGGAGGACATTACGTCCCTGCTCATCCAGTTTAAGGGACGCAACTACCAGGCGCTGAATATGCAGCGCTCTATCAATGAAAATACCGATATGCAGGCGGCGACGCCGGCCATCGAGATCAATCGCCTGTATTCCCTGATCGGGGTGGGCGCGGAAGCCCTGCGCTGGCTGGCCATTATTATCGTGATTGTATCGGGACTAAGCATTTTTATTTCCCTGTACTCCTCCCTTCGCGATCGCCGCTACGAGATGGCGCTTATGCGCACCATGGGCGGCTCCCGCAACTTCCTCTTCGGCATGATCATCCTGGAGGGGTTAATCCTGGCCGTTTTGGGCTATGTGCTGGGGATCGGCATTAGCCATCTGGGCATGGAGGCCCTGGCTGGTAACCTGTCTGATAGTTATCGTTACACGTTCACCGGATGGCGTTTCCTCCCGCAGGAGGCTTATTTATTGGGTGGAGCGGTAGTGATCGGTTTCCTGGCCGCGGTTATTCCCGCCATTCAAGCAAGCCGTACGGATATTCACGAAACACTGGCGGAAGGGTAAACGGCCCACGCGATGGACGGCCCACGATGGACGGCCTACGATGGACGGCCTACGATTTACGGTTTGCTTATTGCGATTCATAACTGCGCCGGATTTGCTCATGAATGCAGACAGGTTTTCTGCCCTCTAATTTGACCTGTTGCATGGAAAAGAAAAACGTAGCCGTCAGCCGTCAGCCGTCAGCCGTTCCTGCCCGCCGAAGTCCGGTATGCCCGTTGAAGCCCGTACGGGCGAAAGCAGGATGGACGGAGGGAGGGAGCCGTCAGCCGTTATTACCCTTTCGGATTAGGCCGCAGCACGAAATACAATCCGATAAGTACCGCCGGTATACTCAGGATCTGGCCAGTAGTCAAGGCGTTATCAATAGCTGTTTCCAGGCCACCCTGACTGCGCTTGAAGTACTCCCAAATAAAGCGGAAGCCGAAGATGAGCACCAGGAACAGGCCGAACATAAAGCCGGGCTTCTCGCGTAGCTTGGTCTTCCAGTAGGCATAGAACAGAATGAAAAAGGAGAAGAGGTAACTGATGGCCTCGTACAACTGGACCGGGTGGCGAGCGGGTCCGTCGGGACCGTCCAGGCGGACAAAAATAAAGCCCCAGGAAACTTCCGTTGGAGTACCCACAATTTCCGAATTCATCAGGTTACCCAGGCGGATGAACATGCCCGCCAGGGCCGTCGGCACCACCACCTTGTCGAGGATCCAGAGAATAGACTTTTTACTGACCCGACGGGAAAAGATCCACAGTGACAGGATGATACCAATCGCACCCCCGTGACTAGCTAGCCCACCCCGCCAGATCATCGGGATCTCACTAAGGTTTTGGGAATAATAATCCCAGTCGTAGAAAAAGACGTGGCCGAGGCGGGCACCAACTACGGCACCGACCACCACGTATACGAAGGCCTTATCCAGCCATTCTTCCGGGGCCTTTTCGGCCTCGAACATCTTGCGTACTATGAATAAACCAATAAGGAAACCGGAAGCGAATAGCAACCCGTACCAGCGGGGAGCAAGCACACCTAAGTCAACAATGACCGGGTTGGGATTCCAAGTGATGTACGACAAGATAGTTTCCATGACGGCTAGTTTGTTTTGCCCCCAATTATACCCTTTTTACCACTGAAAAAATAACGAACGGGAGGTTGGGCGTAGACCAATTCGTAAAAAAGGTGATAATCAAGGTCCAACCTCCCGGTACAGGGTAGTGGGTATAGAGTATATGCATGTAAGCGAGTCCAGTTACCAAATACAATGTGCGGTTTTGATATTCCGCTATTTATTAATCAGCTTATCCTCAATCTCAACCTTCCCTGCCCGCCGAAACCCATACGGGCATATGCCCAGTGAAGGCGTAAAAACCTCAACCTCGCGCTAGCGATGTCTTCTCAGGATTGTATCTGCTGTTCAATAACGGCCAGCATATCCAACGACTGGTCGTACACCTCCTGCATCTTAGCAGCTTGGTCCATACCTGCGAAAAGGGCCGTCTCGCAGGTATTCAGGATACCCATGAATTGCTCGATCTTACTCTGATCCACTTCGAGTTCCTTCAGTTTTGCCTGGACATTATCCTTGCTGAGATCCGATCGCTCGATCTGTAACTTGTCGCTCACGTAACCGAGCATGGCCTTGCTTATCTCATCGTAAAAAGATCTGCTGTTGCCCTGAGACTTATAGGTCTTGGCCTGATCCAGACGACGGGTAGCCATCAGGCGGGCTTCCCGTCGCCGGCGCTCGGCCGGATCGATCATTTCAGTGGCCTTGAGTCGGCGGCGATATACCAATAACCCCAGGAACAAGAACAGCGGCAATCCGGTAGCTGCCCAGTACCAGGAGGATTGCACCCAAAAGGAGCCCTCCCCGGAACGCAAACGCGTATTCAGGCGCAGGGGCGTCAGCTCACCGGATTGATCGGCCAATTGATCAGTAACGGGCGGGGCATTGGCCGACCGACTCCCCTGACGGATCGTCAGGGACAGGGTATCGCCTACTTCGGTGAGATAGGCTGCGGAATCGGGATCAAAGTAAACGAAGGAGGGGGTAATCTCTGTAACGCCTGCTTCGCGGGGCTGAGCCAGGAAGGTAAACACTTTTTGGCCCTGTCGGTAGCCGTTGAGTTCACCCAGGTCGTATTCTTCTGTTTCCGGGTCGTACAGGTCGAAAGTAGCCGGCAAATCCGGATCGGGTGGCTGTACCCGCTTAAGGTCGCCATTACCACTCACCTCCATAGTAATGGAAAGGGCATCGTCGGTGGTCAGGGTATTCCGGTTAATGCTGGTGCGCAGCCTGAAGTCACCGACAGCACCGCTGAATCCCTCCGGAGCCGGTCGTGGCAGGGCTTTTACCGTAAGGTTCACCGAATCGGTACGCACTGGTACCCGCTTGATGTTATTTCCAAAAAACAGGGAATAGCTATCCGAATCACCCGTGATAACCCCCAATTGCAACAAGGTCGAAGGAATGGTCAGGGTACCGGCCTGTTGCGGATATAAAGCCACGCTTTTGAGGGTGCGGGTAAAATACTGCTCGCCGTTGATGATCTCCCGCTTCAGGCGCGTATCGGGCCGTCGTATGTCGGCCGCGTAAAAGCCTACGTAGTCGGGCTCTTCAATGATGTTGTAATTCTGGATTTCCACCTTGGTGTACAGGCGATAATCGAGTCGTACCTGCTGCCCCACGAACACCTCCGTGCGACTGGGAGTAGCTTCGACGTAAAAATCCCGACCGCCCCCCGTTTCGTCACTGCGTTCCACCACCTCGATGGTGAGGGGCCTGGTGCGCATATCCACACCTTTCACCCGCACCTGCGCCGATCCCACAGTCAGGCGACCGGTACGGCGGGGTTGCAGCGTAAAGTTGTAGGATAGCTCCTTGGACACCTGACCGTTGATAACGGTAGTACTCATACTGCGGCTGGGACCCGAAACCACTACGAAATCCCGGAAGGAAGGTGGCTCAAAGTCAGTGGGCTCCCCGTTGCGCAGGGTAAAAGTCACCTCAAAGTACCCATCCTCAAAGATGCGTTCGGCATCCGCATACGCTTCGAAGGTGGGTTGAGCCTGCAGGCTCAATCCCACCAGGAGTCCAGCGAGAATGAATAGATACTTGATCATGCGAGCTTACATTTTAAAGGTCTTGCGCTTCTTTTTGTAGGCCGGATCCATTTGCCTCCAGTATTCCTCGGGAATATTGGGGAACATCTTCTTAAACTGCTCCACGTTAAAGTCCTCATTGAAAAACTTCTGGAAGGGGACGTTTTGCAGACTGTCGAGGCCCCATTGCTGGAAAAATTCCTCGTCGAAGGGCATGCCTTCAAAACCCTCACCACCCCATTTGAACTGAAAACCGTTCATCAGGGAATCCGGCGACATGAAGAACTCCGGCCCGAAGGGCATGCCTTCAAAGCCTTCGCCATTCCACTCAAAATTAAAGTTTTTCATGAGGCTGTCGGGGTCCATGAAGAATCCATTCTTAAAACCTTCACCGAATGGCATCATGAACTGCTCAAAATCACCAAAGTCAAAGTCTTGGAAAAAGTTGTTGGGATTTCCAAACTGAAATTCCTGCATGCCCAGCGGGCTGCGAATGGGCTGCCTGACCCCGTCGGGATTGGGCACTACGAGGATTTCCATCGGATTGGTCTCCAGGTACCCAAGATCGGTCTCCACCGTAGCCGGACCTATAAAAAAGCTACCAACACCCACCGGATCGAGGATATAAGAGTAGGAGGTCGATTGGCGGGTCTGCCCGTTCACCATGGTAATACTGGTCGATTGGTTAGGGCCACTTACCACCATGAAATCCGGTGAAAAAGAAGGAGCTTCAAAATTGCGAACCTCCGTATTCTCCACCGTAAATTGCACCTGGAACGGATTACCCATCAAAACGGAATCGGTACTCACACTTACCGTAAAACGAATGTCATTCTGGGCCTGAACCATAAAAAGTCCACTAAGGAACAGGCAACAAATCAGCAAACTTTTTTTCATGGCACGATTTATTAAATAATTTTTAATGCTTAATTTTTAATGTTGAATTATACGAGGTAGTTGGTCCGAAGTAACCTGGAACCCCACCTCACACCTCACACCTCACACCTCAAACCTGTAACCTGATATCACCAGTCCTTTTTCGACTTGGTGGGTTTGGCATCGGCTTTGCGCATTTTTTCCTGGACCTTTTTCTCTTCCTCCTCCATGATCTTGAGAAGCTCTTCGGCTTCTTCGCGGGTCAGGTTTTGGGGTTGGTTTTGTTGTTGTTCACGCTCCTCCCGCTCATCTTCCTGAGGTTGGGATTCTTGCTCTTGCTGGTCCTGTTGGTCCTGCGGATCATTCTGCTGATCCTGTTCGGGCGGGGGCTGATTCTCCTGGTCCTGCGACTGCTCCTCGTCCGATTGGTTTTGACTTTGATTTTGTTGTTGCTGCTGTTGTTGGAGGCGGGCCTGGGCTTGCGCCAAATTGTACTTGGTTTGGCGATCGTTCGGGTTCAGGCGTAGGGCATCTTTGTAGGCCTCTACGCTTTTATCGTATTGCTGGCTTTGGAAGTAGGCGTTGCCCAGGTTGTGAAAGGCCTGAGATTTTACGCCGGGATCATCGGCCGATTTAGCAGCTTCCTCAAACCGACTGACAGCCTCCTCGAAGCGCTGTTGCCGGTACACGGTATTGCCCAGGTTGTAGATGCCCTGGGCGCTTTTCTTTTTTTCCAGGGCTTTGCGGTACGATTCTTCGGCCTCGTCCAGACGCTCGGACTCGTAGCGTTTGTCTCCTTTACGCAAGTGTGAATGGGCCGATTGGGCAACGGTCACGGTTGTTGTTGCCAACAGAGCCAGGCAGATCCATAAAGTCCTCATTCGTACGTACATACCAGTTACCGTTTTCTATGTATTAGACTTACGTCAAAAACAAAAGGTTTGTTCAAAGGCTGCATCAGGTCTTAAAAAAATCGCGCCCCCGCATAAATTCGTTTTTGCGGTAACTCACCAAAAATTCCAGAATCAGGAACAACAGGGCCACCATCAGGAAGTACTGAAAATAGCTATCGTACTCTTCGAATACTTGTTGTTCCAGCTCCCGCTTTTCGATGCGATCGATCTGAGTCTGGAGTACTTCCAGCACCGCATCCGAACCGCTCAGTAAGTTAAAATAGCTGCCGTCTCCTGCGTCGGCAATGTCTTCGAGCATGGCCTCGTTTAGTCGGGTGGTGACGGGGTCGCCCCGTTCGTCCCGTTTATAGTCGAGTTGTCCCCGAAAGACCACCGGGATAAAACTGCCCTCGGGTGTGCCGACGCCAATGCTGAACAGCATGGTACCGTCGCCGCGTACGGTACGTGCCATATCCAAAGCTCCTTCCTCGTGATTCTCCCCATCCGAGATCAGAATGACGGCCCGGTGGTTTTGGTTGTCTTCGGGAAAGGAGTTATTGGCCAGTTCCAGGGCGTCCGAGATGGCGGTGCCCTGGGTAGGGACCATTTCGGGGTTGGCGGCACGCAGCATGAGTTCCACCGCTGCGTAATCGGTGGTAAGTGGTACCTGTAAATACGAGTTTCCTGCAAATAGGATTAGTCCCATTCGCTCCCCCTTCAGCTTTTGCACCAGCTCACTGGTAAAGCGTTTGGCCCGCTCCAGGCGGGAGGGAACAATATCTTCGGCCAGCATGCTTTGGGATACGTCCAGGGCGATAAACACATCGACGGCCCGGCGGGTCACACTCTCCTTACGCGATCCCCACTGCGGATTGGCAAGGCCCACGATCAGGAACAGTAATGCCACCACAATGAACACCAGCTTCAGGCCGTGCTTATAACGCGACATGTCGGGCATTATACGCTCCATGGTCCGGGGTTGACCAAACCGATTAAGAGCCCGGCTGCGCGCCCGGCGGGCGATCCAGAACAACAGAACCAGCACCGGCACCAGGGCCAGCAGGTAGAGGTATTCGCCGTGTTCAAATCGAAACATAGTCTATCCGTTTTCATCAAGGTATGGTGCGCAATACCGTGTAGCGCAACAGAACCTCCAGGCACACAAATAAGAGTGCCAGTCCGGCCAGCCAGTAAAATTCTTCGCTGTACCGTTTGAGTACCGTGACATCGATCTCCGTCTTTTCAAGGCTATCGATCTCCTCGTAAATTTCTTCCAGTCCTTCTGCTGAGAGGGCCCGAAAGTATTTTCCGCCCGTCATACCGGCAATATCCTCCAACAAGTCTTCGTCGATCTCCACCCGGGCCAGTCCGAAGATATAGCGTCCGTCACTGCGGCGGCTTACCGGGGTGAGGGCATCGCCATTGGTGCCGACCCCGATAGTGTACACTTTGATACCGAATTCCTGGGCGATTTCGGCGGCGGTGACGGGCTTGATATAGCCAGCATTATTTACACCATCGGTCAGCAGAATAACGACCTTGCTGGTCGAGGGGCTGTCTTTTAAACGATTCACGGCGGTAGCCAGGCCCATACCGATGGCCGTTCCGTCTTCCAGGATGCCGCACTCGAGGTTCGCCAAAAATTCTTTTACCACGGTATGATCGGTGGTAAGTGGCGTTTGGGTGAAAGCCTCTCCGGCGAAAACCACCAACCCCAGGCGGTCGTAGTCGCGTTTGTCGACAAAGTCCGATGCCACTCGTTTGCAGACTTCCAGCCGGTCGGGTTCAAAATCGCGGGCCAGCATACTGCTCGAGAGGTCCATGGCCAGCATGATGTCAATGCCTTCGGCTTTGATCTCTTCCTCCCGCAGGATACGTTGGGGGCGGGCCAGGGCAACGATCAGGCACACCACTGCCAGCAGACGCAGAATGGGTAAAGCGGGGCGCAGGCGCGACCGCCAGGTGGTGAGTCCTTCCACACTGCCGAGGCTGGGCATGCGCAGGGTGGCGTAGCGGCGTCGGTACTGCCGGCGATACCACCAGCCCAACAGGGGCAAGGCGAGGAGTAGCCAAAAAAAGCCGGGATGCACAAACTGGATGTTAGTTAGTATGCCGTTCACGCGTCCTGGTTTTCAGATTCATCAATGACCCGTTCGTTTTGCGGGCGGGTGGCCTCCACAAATTGACGTACGGTTTGCAGGGCGTTCTCGTGGAAGGACCGGGGTGGTGTCGCTTTGGCAAATTTAACCAGATCGGCCGTACTGAGCATCTCTCGTAGCTCGGAGCGCCAGTCGCGTTCGGTAGGGACATGATCCATCTGCCGGACAATCTCCGTGGTGGTATTCTCCATGGCACGGATGTCGAAGCGGCCTTCCAGGTATTCGCGCAGGATATAGGTGAGCTCGGACTGGAAGCTTTTGTACTCTTCTTTGTCGAGCCAGCTGCCCCGGGCGAGGGTGTCGAGTTTTTCCAGTGCAATCTCGTGGGCCGGTCGCGGAGGCGGAGGCGGCGCTTCTTCCTTTGGTGCCCGGTTGCGACGTATCCACCACCAGCGAGCCAGGAGGATGATAGCAACTAAGCCCAAAATGCCTCCCAGGTAGGGTGCAACATCTTGTAAGTTCAATGGCTCCTCAATGATGGGTTTGATTGGCTGCAGGGCTGTGGTGTCGGCAGAAACCGGCAGCGTATTCACCTTAATGGGGATCTCATTGGTGCGCAGGGTTTCGGTTTGTCCACCCTGCTGTATGGTTACCGGAATCTCCGGCAGGTAATAACTCCCCGAGTCAAAGGAGGTCAGGGTAATTTTTTGCGTAAGTAAGACATCAGCCTCAGTGGGGACTGTGTCGAGCCGTCCCATATCAATTACCTCAAAGCCTTCTGCCTGTGAAAGGGCGTCCAGACCAACCTGATTGACGGTGGCACCCCGGGGCATGCCAATGAAAAGAGTGTATTGAATATGGTCACCAATGAGTACGTCGTTGGCGTCGACCTCGGCACTAACGGTCGGCTGGGCTTGCGCCAAACAAGCCAGAGATAAAGCGACGATCGTTGCCATCCATTGCTTCATATCAAGCTGTTCGTTTTTGAAAGAAAGCCAGCAGGGCATTCACGTACGATTCATTGGTGCGAATGGGTACGCTGTCGGCCCCGGCCTGGCGAAAGGCCTGTTTTTGGTACTCAGTCAGGTCGCGATACCATTCTTCGTAGCGCTGGCGTACCATGCGTGACGAAGTGTCGACCCAGCGCACCGCACCGGTTTCTGCATCTACGGCGCGGAGCAAGCCTACGGAAGGCAGGGATTCCTCCCGCGGATCGTACACCCGCAGGCCCACCACATCGTGTCGGCGGGCGGCGATGCGCAGGGGCGTTTCGTAGCTCTCGGTCAGAAAATCGGAAAGCACAAAGCAGATACTCCGTTTTTTCACTACCCGGCTAAAGTATTCGAGAGCCTGCCCGATATTCGTTCCCGTGTGCTGCGGCTCGAAATTCAGGAGCTCTCTTATGATGTACAGGATGTGTTGCCGCCCCTTCTTGGGCGGAATAAACCGCTCGATCTGATCGCTGAAAAAGAGGACACCTACTTTGTCGTTATTGTTAATGGCCGAAAAGGCCAGGGTGGCACATATCTCGACGATGATCTCCGATTTCAGTTGCTGTTGGGTGCCGAAAAGAGCCGAGCGGGAGACATCGATCAGCAACATGACGGTCAGTTCACGTTCTTCCTCAAACACTTTCACGTGGGGTTCGCCGGTGCGGGCAGTCACGTTCCAGTCGATATTTCGCACATCGTCACCGTATTGATAGTTGCGTACCTCACTGAACGACATACCCCGACCCTTAAAGGCACTGTGGTATTCACCCGCAAAGAGGTGCTTGCTCAGTCCCTTCGTCTTGATCTCGATCCGCCGTACTTTCCGCAGTAATTCGCTCGTCTCCATGGCAGCGGTTTATGGTACTTCTACTGTGTTGAGGATTTTGTTGATAATATCTTCCTGATCGATGTTTTCGGCTTCGGCCTCGAAGGTGAGTCCGAGACGATGGCGCATAACATCGTGGCAAACGCTGCGCACATCCTCCGGGATTACGTAGCCGCGTCGGTTGTAAAAGGCATAGGCTTTTGCTGCCAGGGCCAGGTTGATACTGGCTCGCGGGGAACCTCCGTAACTGATCAGCGGGCGAAGTTCGGATAAGCCCACCTCTTCGGGAGTTCTGGTAGCAAAGACAATGTCGAGGATGTACTGCTCGATCTTTTCGTCCATGTACACCTTGCGTACGCTTTTGCGGGCACGCAGGATATCTTCGGGCTGGATTACAGCCTCCACATTGGAGCCCATTTTTTCCACGGCCATATTGCGGCGGATGATCTCCCGTTCGTCTTCCTTAGAGGGATAGGTGATCTTAACTTTCAGCATGAACCGGTCGACCTGTGCTTCGGGCAGGGGGTAAGTACCTTCCTGCTCGATGGGGTTTTGGGTGGCCAGTACCAGGAAGGGTTCCTCCAGCAGGAAGGTCTCGTTACCGATGGTTACCTGTCGTTCCTGCATGGCTTCCAGCAGGGCTGATTGCACCTTGGCCGGAGCCCGGTTGATCTCATCGGCCAGCACGAAATTGGCGAAGACCGGCCCCTGGCGCACGCTGAACTCATTCTTGCTGGGATTGTAGATCATGGTACCGATGATGTCGGCCGGCAGCAAATCGGGGGTGAATTGGATCCGGCTGAATTTGGCATTTACCGCCTTGGACAGGGTGCTGATGGCCAGCGTCTTGGCGAGGCCCGGAAGGCCTTCAAGTAATACGTGGCCGCGGGATAGCAATCCGATCATTAGGCGCTCGATCATGCGGTCCTGCCCCACAATGACCTTAGCGGTCTCGGCATTTAATCGTTCGATAAAGGCACTATCGGCGTAGATCTGTTGATTTAGCGCTTCGATATCTACTGCTTGCATAATTGGGTGATTTGTTCTAAGCCCGCCAGCATGGCATTCGCCGACCGGGGACGGTCTGCGGGCGATCCCAAAAATGGGGAAATTTGCGCACAAAATACAATATGGAGGATGGTAAACGGCTTAGGTTTTACGCTTAACGGCGGAATTCGCATGGATTTGGCTCAATGGGTGTTTTTTATAGACGTAATTCAAAGTCGGAAATCGGAAAGCGGAGGTCGGAAGTAGACTTGAGGATTGAAACACTGAAAATGAAAACGCTCTCCTTACAATTACTCGAATTCCCCTCTCCTCCAAAATCACTAGTATTCGCAAGAGACGGGGCGGCCGGATACAGGAGAGGGGATCGAGGGGTGAGGATTTCCGGTTCACGGCATACGGCATACGGATAATTTTTGCTTCCAAAATTGATCGTCAAAATGTAAGGACAGTAAGTTGTCTGATTTCTTGAGCAAATCCAGTGCAGTTATGATTCGCAAGATCAAAACCGTCTGCCGTTGCACGTTAGCCGTATGCCGTGGACCGTTTAATCCGTTTTCCGATAATTCAGTACAGCCGCCCCATTGATTACCACCGCGAAAATAGACAGCGCAATCCACTGACTGCGGATATCCCACCAGGAGCTGCCTTTGAGCAGAACCAGGCGGACCACATCCACGAAGTAGGTCACTGGGTTGAGGCGGGTGATCTGCTGTGCCCAGCCGGGCATGCTTTCGATGGGAGTGAACAGTCCACTCATAAGGATAAAGATCACCAGGAAGAACCAGGAAATGAACATGGCTTGTTGCTGGGTATCGGTAAAAGTGGAAACGAGCAGGCCAATACCGAGCACCACGAGTAGGTAGATACTTGAAAAGGCAAAGACGACCCCAAGGGAACCGACGATGGGAATATCGAACACCAGCCAGCCGACGGTTAGCCCCAGGGCCAGTTCGACCTGGGCAATGATCCAGAAGGGTAAAAGTTTCCCGATGATAAACTGGTGTTTGCGGATGGGGCTTACATTGATCTGTTCGATAGTACCGATCTCCTTTTCCTTGACGATGTTGAGGCCCGAAAGGAACATACCGACCAGGGTGACGAGGAGCACGAGGATGCCCGGCACCATAAAGGTGTAGTAGTCCATATCGGGATTATACCAGTACCGGAAGGTGGAGGATAGCCCTGCTGGTAGCTCCACTACGGGCATGATCTCCTGGTGGAGGTCGAGGATGATGGTCTGGGCGTAGCTGCTGGCCAGTCCCGCTTTGACTCCATTGATGGCATTGATGTTGAGGTGTACGCTTGCCGTTCCCTCCCGGCGAAGTGCTCGCTCAAATCCGGAAGGAATGTGCAATACCAGATCAGCCTCATCGGCCTCGATAGCGGTAATTCCTTTTTTGGCGGAAGCCACCATACCGGTAAGGTTAAAGTAGGGGGAGGCCGTGAAATGCCCCACTAACTGGCGCGACCAAGAGCTATGATCCTGATCGATGACCTGTAGCTTAAGGTTGCGCACCTCGTAGTTGGCGGCATTGGCCAGAATGAGCAATTGAATGATGGGCATCACAAAGATCATGGCCACGATCACCCGGTTGCGGAAAATCTGAAGGAACTCTTTGCGGAGGAGGAAGAGAATGGTTTTCATGATAGCCGGATGTTGAAGTTGCGAATACTAAGACCAATAAAGAGGGTGGTCATGCCCGTCAGGATGAGGGTTTCCTGCCAGATAAAGGCCCAGCCCACGCCCTTCAGCATAATGTCTTTAATGATGAGGATGAACCACTTGGCCGGAATGATGTGGCTGATGATCTGTAGTGGCTGCGGCATGGATTCGATGGGAAAGATAAACCCTGAGAGCAGGATGGTCGGTAGCATGAGCACCATCAGGGACATCATCATGGCCACCTGCTGACTGCTGGTGCGGGTGGAGATGAGGATGCCCAAAGAAAGCGCGGTGATGACAAAGAGCAGGCTTTCCGCAAAAAGCAGGACAAAGCTCCCGCGGATGGGCATATCGAATACCCATACCGAAAGCCCGAGTATCAGCAGGGTGTTGATCATGGAAAGCAATACGTAAGGTATCACCTTCCCCAAGATGATGAGTGGCGGACGCAAGGGAGAAACCAACAGTACCTCCATGGTCCCAAGTTCTTTCTCGCGGGTCAGGGCAATGGAGGTCATCATAGCGCTGACCAGCATAAGGATGATCGTCATGACGCCGGGTACGAAGAGGAAGACACTTTCCAGTTCCTGATTGTAGAGCATGCGCAGCTCCGTCTGGATTTGCCGGGGCGGTTGGGCCAGAGGAGCTAATTCGCGTTGGTAGTCACCTACAATGGCCCGGCCGTAGTTGACGAGGGTGGTGGCCGTATTAGGATCGGTGGCATCGGCAATAAATTGCACCTCCACGGGTTGTTGGCTTTCTAAGTGAGCGCCCAGGTCAGAGGGGTAAATGACCCCCATTTTGATCTGTCCGGTGCGAAATAATTGCTCTATCTCGGGTTCGGAGTGCACGGTCGCCTGAACTGTGAAATAACCGGAGGCTACCAGGCGCTCCGTAACGGCCTGGCTGTGGATGTCCTGAGCCCGGTCCAGTACGGCAATATCGGCCCCTTTGATCTCATTGGTAATAGCGAATCCAAACAAGAGTATTTGTGCGATGGGCATGCCGAAAAGGATCAGCAGGGTACGCCGGTCGCGCAGGATATGCCAGATTTCCTTTTGGATGATGTTGCGGAGTGGGCGCATAGTCTTTGGTTAAGAGCGTTCGCTGTGGCGAGCCAGTTGAAGAAATACCCCGTTCATGTCGGGCTGATCGTATTGCGTCTTGAGGTCGTGGGGTGAGCCAAGGGCCCGGATCTCGCCGTCGACCATCATAGAAATGCGGTCGCAGTACTCGGATTCGTCCATATAGTGGGTGGTGACAAAGATGGTGACTCCCCGGTCGGCGGCGGCGTAGATCATTTCCCAGAATTGCCGGCGCGTGATGGGATCGACCCCGCCGGTGGGTTCGTCGAGAAATACGATCTCCGGATCGTGCAAAATGGCGGTGGAAAAGGCCAGCTTCTGTTTCCATCCCAGCGGAAGGGAGCCAACCAGTGTACGGGCGACCTCGCCCAGCTGCAATCGCTCGATCAACTCGCTGGTCTTGGAGCGAATTGAGCGCCACGGAAGCCCATAGATGCCCGCGTAGAACTGAATATTTTCCCGGACGGTCAGGTCTTCGTAGAGCGAAAAGCGCTGACTCATGTAGCCAATCCGCCGCTTGATCTGCTCGGCCTGGCGGTATACGTCGTAACCAGCTACGATACCTTCGCCGGCGGTAGGACGCGACAGCCCCGTCAGCATGCGCATGGCGGTGGTCTTGCCGGCACCATTGGCACCCAGGAAACCAAATATTTCGCCCGGCTGCACCTGGAAGGTGATGCGATCCACGGCAGTGAAGTTGCCAAATCGTTTAGTTAGTTCGTGGGTTTCGATGACGGAAGTAGCCATATCAATGTATTTCGGGATCGGCGGTCGGGGCCATGCGATCCATAAAACAATCTTCGATCGTCGCTTCGATGCGTGTCAGTTGGATATCGGTAAAGCCCTGACTATAGCAGCTTTCCCGGATTTGGTGTTCGGGTACATCCGGACGGGTAGCCAAGTGGAGGGTCTCGCCAAAGGGAAAGACCGACAGGGTGAATTCCTGCTGTCGCAAAAAATGGAGAAGTTCGTACCGCCGGGAGCTTTGCAGATCCCAAAGAGGGTGCGGATACGCCTTGCGCAGGGCGGCCGGTGTATCGATCCCGAGCAACTGACCGTCCTGAATAAGTGCGATGCGGTCGCAAAGGCTGGCTTCATCCATATAGGGAGTGGAGACCAGGATAGTGATGCCCCGTTCTTGCAGCCCCTTCAGGATCTGCCAGAATTCCTGGCGTGATACCGGGTCCACTCCGGTGGTGGGCTCGTCGAGGAATAGTACTTCGGGCCGGTGGACCAATGCGCAGGAAAGGGCCAGTTTCTGCTTCATCCCTCCCGAGAGGGCCCCGGCCCGGCGACGGCGAAATGGCTCGATTTGTTGGTAAATATCGCGGATTACGTCGTAGTTAGCCTCGATAGTAGTACCAAAAGCGGTCGCAAAAAAGCGGAGGTTTTCTTCGACGGAAAGGTCCTGGTAGAGGCTAAAGCGGCCGGGCATATATCCCACCTGGCGGCGAATGGCGCGGTAGCTCTTCACCACGTCGTGTCCGTTGACCGTGGCCGTCCCTTTATCGGCCAGTAAAAGCGTGGTGAGAATACGGATGAGGCTGGTCTTACCTGCTCCGTCCGGCCCGATCAGTCCGAAGAGCTCTCCTTTCTCGACGGACAGGCTAAGGTCGCGAAGAGCGATGGTGTCCCCATATTTTTTGTTAACCTCATTGGCCTGGATGGTGATCATGATTCGGGCTTTTGTTTAGGTAAGAAGTTGAGTTCGCCGGGCATGCCGATCTTCAGGCGACCGTCGTTGTGGACACGTACTTTGACGGCGTAGACGAGGTTGACCCGTTCGTCGCGGGTCTGGACGATCTTGGGGGTGAATTCGGCTTCATGGGCGATCCAGGTGACGGTACCAGAGAGTGGTTGCAGGTCGCCTGATGAGTGGTCGATCCACACCTCGACGGTCTGGCCCAAGTTCAGATGGGGGAGCTGTGCTCCCGTCACGTAGGCGCGAAGGGTTAGTTCGGAGAGGTCGGCGATTTTGTAGAGTGGGCGACCCATTTGGGCCATTTCTTCGGGTTCCACCAATTGCATCAATACGCGTCCGGTGATGGGGTTGTAGATGCGGCAGCGGTCCAGCTTATCGGTAAGGGTACGGTACTGTGCTTCGAGGGGTTCGATCTCGGAAAGTACCGAACGGTTGGCAGTCTGGATCTGATCCCGGGTGGCCAGGATGCGGTTTTGGACCACATCGATCTGTCCACGCAGGTCATCGACCTGTTGTTCGGGGACGGCCTGTTCCTGCAGGAGGCCCTCCAATCGCCGGACTTCCCGTTCCAGGTTGGCTTTTTGCGAAAGCAAGACATCGATCTGCGGTTGTTCGTGCTGTACCTTCTGTCGGATGGATTGGATGCGGGCTTCGATCTGTTGGCGTTGCAGGTGCAAAGGCATAGTGTCGACCAGTCCGACCAATTGCCCCGAATCGAGGGTAATACCTTCGTCGACGTCCAGGAACAGGAGGGGGCCGCTGGCTTCGGCCGATACGAGTACCTCACGGGCTTCGAAGGTGCCGTAGGCATCAGCTTTTTCGGTAGTGGGCTGACAGCCGCTGGCTAATCCCCCGATAATGCAAAGTGGCAATAAGATATTTTTCATGATCGTGTTTTACTGTTGGGAAATGGGTAATCCAAAGCGGGTTCGGTATTCTGCCTGGAGGCGCAGTCGCTGTAATTGCAGCTGATCGACCCGCAGGTAGGCCTGCGTCTGCGCATGGAGATCTTCCAGGTAGTCAGTGGTGGTTATTAGTCCGCGGTCGAGCCGCTGTTGGCTTTGCGCCAGTATTCGCCGGCGTAGCTCCAGTACGGATGCTTGCTTTTCGAGTTGGTTACCGAGTTGTTGCAGTCGTTCCTGGTAGGCGGCTTCGGTACGGGTAATGCCCTGTCGCAACGATGCTTCCCGGCGTTCGAGGAGATCAGCCCGCAGGGTCAGTTGTTCGCGCTGGCGTTGGTGTTGTTTCCAGTCGGTGATGGTCCAGGAGGCTCGTATGCCGCCCAGGGCAAAGGGACTAAGGGCATCGTCGAAGAAGTTCAGCGGATTTGGGTATCCGAGGCCCGTTTGCAGGAAGAGCCGCACCACGGGCTGGCGCTGGGCGGTGATGGCTGATTCGGAAGCCAGTATGCGTGACCGTTCGGCTTCGAAAAGAGCGAATTCGGGGCGCAGCGGATCCGAATTGCGCAGACCGGGATCAAAATCGGGAAGCGACAGCCTTGGGTTGCTGGTAAAGGTGGTATCGGTCAGTCGCTCGAGGGTACGCAGGGCCGATTGTTCAGCGCTTGTTATTTGGTCGATCTGTGTTTCCAGTTCCAGGTCGCGCACCCGTAACCGATCGAGATCACCGGCGGTAATGGTGCCGTACTGCAAGGCGGCTGTCAGTTGGTCGAGCCGCTCTTGGATGTCCTTGCGTGCAGTTTCCAGTACGGCCCGTTGCTGGCGGGCTTCCAGAATGGTAAAGTACCACCGATCGACCTGTTCGCGCAAGTCGTACAACTGCACCTCGATGTCTTTTTGCTGTGCCTCCAGGTCGGCTTGTAATTGCCGGGCGCGGGCTTCCCGCCGACCACCATCGAAGAGGGTATATCCCGCATCGATGGTCACCTGGAATCGTTCTCGCGGCAATTCGGGCCCCTGGAAGCCCGGCATCTCGATGGGTAATTCTACCACGTCGGATTGGTAGCTTACCTGCCCGTTTAGGTCGAGAGAGGGCAGGCGGGTAGCTTCCAGGTTGTCAAGCTCCAGTCGGGTAATCTGTTGCAGTGTTTGGTCGTTGGCTGTCCGTGGGTCGGCTTCCCCGGCCCATTGGTAGCATTCGGTCAGAGATATTTTACCCACCTGGGTAAATGCTGTGCCAAATAAAAGGGCCATCAGGCCCGTGAGCAGGTAGGCTTTCATAGGTAGTCGTTTAATCGGGTCGCAAGGCCCTTTGAACAAATGCCATGATGGCCGCTTTACGCTGGCGCATCAGGTGATTAAAGCTGTTGTCGTCGATGCCGGTCATGCCTTTGATCATGGGCCTTCCGGCAAAAGGAAAAACGCACATGGAGATGACGTTCATCAAAAGCTGAAAGGGGTCGATGGGGTGGATCTGTCCGGTTTGCCCGGCAATCTGTATCTGAACGAGCAGTCGGCTGAGGTCAGGTACCTTTTGTTGCGACTGGACTTTTTCCTGAAAGAAGGCGGGATTTTGATTGATTTCCGAAAGCACAAATCCCGGCAGGGAGGGGTTCGCCAGAAGCAGGTCAACGTATTTGTCGACCAGGCTTTCCAGCCGGTTGATTAGCGGCATGTCGGCCTCGATAATGGCATCGAGGTGCCCGAAAAACTGCTCGAGCGCATCGGCGAAAACCGCTTCGAATAGTTTCTGTTTACTCCAATCGTAGTAGGTCAGCAGACCTTTGTTGACCCCGGCGGCATCGGCGATTTCCTGCATGCGGGAGCCCGCATAACCCCGTTCGGCAAAAACATGGCGGGCAGCTTCAATGATGCGCTGGTTAGTCTCGTTCTTTTCGGTGTTACCCATTTAGGTAATTTTGGGTCAATGTAAGTGATTCTATCAAAAATGTCAAGGGTTATTAGCTTTTTGGGTAAATTTTAGGCCCACGGTCCACGGTCCACGGTAGACGGCTCACGATGGACGGCTTACAGCAGACGGATCAAAAAGGAGCGCTGATCCTTCCCTGGCTGCCGGAGCACATACGGGCGTAGGTTAAGCTGGATCGCGCAAGATACTTGGTCTTTTGCAGTACCTGAACAGGGAACTTCAGTATGGGGAATAAAGATTTTCGATTAGCATAGCCATGACCATTGTGATATTTCTCTTTGAGTCTTCGATTCTACTATGGGTTTCTTTACGACTGGCCATCTGCCTTTAGAATTCTAGCCTCCCTTTTCACGCAACGGCCGTAAAGGATCGCAGTCGTTCGCAGCGAAGTGGCTAAGTCGGCGCACAGATAAAGGTCCACGGCTTACTATGGACGGCTCACGGATAAAGGAAAACGATTCACGGCTAAAGATATACGGCTTACGGTTTGCTTCCTGCGATGCATTACTGCACCGGATTTGCCCATAAAAGCAGACAAGTTTTCTGCCCTCTAATTGGACCTGTTGCATGGAAAAGAAAAACTTAGCCGTCAGCCGTCAGCCGTCAGCCGTCAGCCGTCAGCCGTCAGCCGTCAGCCGTCAGCCGTCAGCCGTCAGCCGTCAGCAAGCGCTCCACGATGGCGGTAAGTCGCGGCTCGGCGGCTTTGGCGACGGCGATCACATCCTCGACGGTGGTGGGGCGCAGGTCTTCCAGGGGGAAGCATTTATTGGTAGCTACTGATGCTACCCAGATTGGTAACCCCATATGGCGGGCGACGAGGACTTCGGGAATGGTAGACATGCCCACCAGGTCGGCGCCCAGAATATTGGCCATTCGGTATTCGGCCGGTGTTTCGAGGTTGGGTCCCTGGAGGCCGAGGTAGACGCCTTCGTGGGCTCGTATGCCCAGTTCATTGGCGATCTCCAGTGCCCGGTTGTTAAGCTCCCGATCGTAGGTGCCCAGCATATCGGGGAAGCGGGGACCGAGGCGTTCGTCGTTGGGGCCGCGCAGGGGGTTCTCGGCGTGGAGGTTGATGTGGTCCTTCAGAAATACCAGGTCACCGGCAAAGATCTGCGGACTTACGCTGCCGGCGGCGTTGGAGATGATCAGGCGCCGGATATTCAATCCCTTCATCACCCGGACCGGGAAGGTCACCTGCTTCATATCGTAGCCCTCGTAATAGTGGAAGCGTCCGGCCATGGCCACGACTCTCCGGCCGGCCAGGGTGCCGAAGATCAATTTCCCGGAATGGCTTTGGACTGTGGACACCGGGAAATGGGGGATCTCCGAGTAGGGAATGGCCAGTTCGGTTTCGATATGGGTCGCCAGATCACCAAGACCTGTACCCAGGATAAGGCCCATTTCGGGAACAAAGTCAGTTTGCTTACGCAAAAAATCAAGCGTCTCCTGAAGCTGATCATATAGTGTCATGCCTGGTCGTTTGGGTGTGGGCAGAAGATACAAATTTGTGGTTTTGGAACGCCAAAAAACACAGCCCGAAGCTCATCACTGAAACTTCGGGCTGATAACATAACCAATATTTTTTTGGCGAAAGCCAGATACTAATCCACGATCATGGCCTCACGGTCGAGTTGCTGTTGCTTAATATTGTCGGGCAGCTCACGGAACTGGTACTGCTGATTGCGCAGTTTGGGCTCGTAGCCGGCTTCGCGGATGGCATCCTGGATACCGTCGGCCGTGAAGCGGAAGCGGGCACCGGCGGCCGATACTACATTCTCTTCGATCATAATACTACCGAAGTCGTTGGCCCCGGCGTGCAGGCACAGTTGGGCGACCTCCTTACCAACGGTAAGCCAGGAAGCCTGGATGTTGGAGATATTGGGCAGCATAATGCGGCTCATGGCGATCATGCGCACGTATTCGTCGCCGGTAGATTCGTTGCGGGCGCGCTTGAGCTTTTTCAGGATGGTATCCTCGTCCATGAAGGGCCAGGGAATGAATGCAATGAACCCTACTGCTTCGTCTGGTTTCATCGCCTGGGTTTCGCGGATACGCACGAGGTGATCGATGCGCTCCTCGTTGGTCTCAATGTGTCCGAACATCATGGTGGCCGAGGTGGTAAGCCCTACCTTGTGGGCGGCATGCATGATATCGAGCCATTCCTGCCCGCCGCACTTACCTTTAGAAATGAGCCGGCGTACCCGGTCGGCCAGGATCTCCGCACCGGCACCGGGCAGGGAATCCAGTCCGGCATTTTTCAGGGCCTGCAATACCTCAATGTGGGTGGATTGCTCCAGCTTGGTGATATGGGCGATCTCGGGCGGGCCGAGGGCGTGTAATTTCAGGTTTGGGTATAGGGCTTTGAGCTGCCGGAACAGGTCGACGTAGTAGCTCAGTCCGAGGTCGGGGTGGTGACCGCCCTGTAACAGCAGTTGCTCACCACCAAAGGCAAAAGTCTCCTCAATTTTTTTCTTGTACTCCTCAATGGAGGTGATATAGGCCTCTTCGTGTCCGGGGCGCCGGTAGAAGTTGCAAAACTTGCAATTGGCAATACAGACATTGGTGGTGTTGGAGTTGCGGTCGATGATCCAGGTCACATGGTTGCCCGGTACGTGGTGCTGGCGCAGTTTATTCCCTACGAACATAAGTTCTGCCGTGGCGGCCTGCTCGAACAGGTACACCCCCTCTTCGGTGGAGAGGTGTTCGAGTTGAAGAGCCCGGTGCAGTAAATCGTCGACGTGCATATATGGTGTTATTTTAGCCTTTCGGCAAAAAGGCATTGTGTATCAATGGTTTTAAAGTTGTTCCTATCCAACAAAGATAGTAATAAGGGAGTTTTGCGAAAGCGGGTAATTTTCAATTGTTTTTGAAAGTTGAGGTTGAGACAAAATACCTCAAACCTCAAACCCCAAACCCCAAACCTCAAACCTGAAAGCTGAAAACTTAAATGAAGAGGCCACTGGACTTTCACGCATAAAGGTTGTATATTTGTGGCAGTTGCAGGAGCAACTTCTCGAAAGAGGGAACCGGAGCGGTTCCCTCTTTCGCTTTTTATCGCTTACGCAAAAGAGCTATTGTCCGTGGAAGAAAAGATCGTTGACCTGTTGGACACCAAGTTTCAGGAGCCCGAATTCGCCGATTGTTTTTTGATTGAGACGAAGATGGGGGCCAATAAGAAGCTGCAGGTATTTATCGACAGTGATACCGGCATCAGCTTTGATACCTGCCGCAAGATCAGCCGGTATTTGGAAGATTACATAGATACTGAAGGCTGGTTGGGTGAAAAGTATACGCTGGAGGTATCGTCACCAGGGGTGGATCGCCCTTTACTGTTGCAGCGCCAATACCCGAAAAATGTTGGCCGCAAGATGGAGATCAAGGTCCTGGATGAGGAAAAGGTGCGCAAAGGTATACTGAAGGAGGTGGCCGAAGAAAAGATCGTGCTCGAAGAAGAGCACACCGTAAAGCAAGGCAAGAAGAAGAAAAAGGAGAAGGTGGCCGTAGAGATACCCTTTACGGCTATTGAACAAGCTAAAGTCAAAATTTCATTTTAAACCGTATGCTATGAATTTGGTAGATACGTTCTCGGAGTTTAAGGCCGGGAAAAATATAGATCGTCCTACGATGGTGCGCGTCCTCGAGGATGTATTTCGCACCCTGATCCGCAAGAAGTACGGATCGGACGACAACTTTGATGTGATCGTCAATACGCAAAAGGGGGACCTGGAGCTTTGGCGGGTACGTGAGATCGTACCGGACGGGGAGGTGACCGACGACCGCAGCCAGATATCCATTTCTGAGGCACTTTCGATCGACGAGGACTACGAGATCGGCGAGGAGTGCTACGAGCAGCTACACCTGATCGACTTCGGTCGCCGGGCCATCATGGCTGCCCGTCAGACCCTGATCTCCCGGATCATGGAGTTGGAGAAAGATGAGATATACAAACGCTACATCGATCGCGTGGGTGATATTGTGGTAGGCGAAGTGAATCAGGTACTGAAGCGAGAAATGCTCATCCTGGACGACGCCACCGGCAACGAACTGTTGTTGCCCCGCAGCGAGATGATCCGCGGTGACTTTTTCCGTAAGGGAGAAATGGTACGCGGGGTGATCAAGCAGGTGGAGATGAAGAACAACAATCCGGTGGTGATCATGTCGCGGACCGACAATACCTTCCTGGAGAAGCTCCTGGAACAAGAGGTTCCCGAGATCGAAGACGGATTGATCAGCATTGTGAAGATCGTTCGTCTGCCGGGCGACCGGGCAAAGGTAGCGGTTGAGTCGTACGACGATCGCATCGACCCCGTAGGAGCCTGTGTGGGTATGAAAGGATCCCGGATCCACGGTATCGTTCGCGAACTCAATAACGAGAACATTGATATCGTTAACTACACGAATAATACGAGCCTGTTCATCCAGCGCTCGTTGACTCCCGCCAAGGTAACGCGCATCGACTTCAATCTGGAGACGCGTCGGGCCGAGGTATTTCTGGAACCCGATCAGGTATCGCTGGCCATTGGTAAGGGCGGTACGAATATCAAGCTGGCCAGTGCGCTGACCGAGTTTGAGATCGATGTATATCGCAATGTGGAAGAGTACGAAATCGACGATGTCGACCTCGACGAATTCACTGATGAGATCGAGGACTGGGTGATCGATGCGCTGAAGGAAATCGGATGCGATACCGCGCGCTCGGTACTGGACTTGAAGAAAGAGGAGTTGCTTCGCCGTACGGATCTGGAGGAAGAAACGGTGGACGATGTCATGAATATTCTCGCCGCTGAGTTTGAAGACGAACGGTAATTGGCTGGAATCAGATTTTAGCCAAATGATTGTTGGTAGTGACCATTTTCGTTATGGTTGATCGGGGCGAAGAAGGTCGCTACCACCTTATTTTACACAGGTTCTGGCAACTTGCTGAGCCTGAAAGTTTTTGGGGAAACCCCAAAAAAAGCGAACTCTTTTCGTTATGTTTGTGTTCGTTTTGACAGCAGCAGGTGTACTCAGGAGAACGCCTTTTCACAAAAGTTTTTTAGGGCACCTGTTGCAAAAGGTTTTTTAAGCTGTATTTTTGCATAAATGCTTGAAAACCTTGCGCTTTACTCATATCGCTTTTTCGGTTTGTACAAGCGAAGTATCAGGACTCCATATCCAAAAGCACTCGGATCCGGCTTTACAACTCCTGTTTAATGAAATGGATAAGTTGTAATTAAGCCCCGTAAAGCTGAATGACGAAGCTTTTGGGCAGCTTGATGCGTTCTTTTAAGTAGTAAAAAATCAGAATGACGAAACGTTTAGTTAAGATAGCTAAGGAGCTTAATGTCGGTACCAGTACCATTGTGGAATTCCTCAATGATAATGGGTACGATATTGAAAACAAGCCAACAGCGAAGGTGAGTGAACCGATGTATGATGCGCTGTTGAAAGAGTTCCAGAAGTCTATCGATATTAAAGAAAAGGCAGCCCAGATAAACATTGGCGTTCGCGCCAAGAAAGAAGAGGAGACGGTGGCTAAAAAAGAGGCCGCACCGCAACCCACTGAATCGGAGAAAAAGCCCCCCGCCGATACAGCCTCTCCTGAATCTAAAAAAGAAGAAACTGCACCTCCCCAAAAGGAAGAGCCTAAGAAGGAGGAACCCGCACCGGAAGCTAAGAAAGAGGAAGAAGAAACCAAGACCGGCCCCAAGCTCAAAGTGCTAGGTAAGATCGACCTGAGTGAAAGTGCCTCTAAGCGCGGGAAGAAAAAGGCTAAGGACAGCGAGCCCAAGAAAGAAGCAGAAAAAACGCCCGCCCCCGAAGCCAAAAAAGAAGAAAAGAAAAAAGAAGAGGAGCCCCAACAGAAGCAGGAAGAAAAACCCGCTGCCAAGGAAGAGCCTGCCAAAAAAGAGGAAGCTCCCAAAAAGAAAGAAGAGGCTAAGCCTGCTACAGAGCCTGAAAAGGAGGAAGCTGCTAAGCCAAAAGAACAGCCCGCAGCCAAGTCGGAACCCAAGCAAGAGGAGTCGAAAGAAGAAGAGCCCGTCGAACAATCAGAAACTCCGGCCGAAGATGAAGCTCCCAAAAAGGAGGGCGTAATCCGCGCCAATGCACCCGAACTTCGCGGTTTGAAAGTATTGGGTAAGATCGATACTGATAAATTCAAAAAACCGAAGAAGAAGAAAAAGAAAGAAGAGGGCAAGTCCGATGCTAAAAAAACGGACAAGGGCAAAGATGCTAATGATGACAACACACGTCGTCGTCGCCGTCGCAAGCGCGTAACCGTTGACAATCGCCGTAGTGGCGGAGGTGGTCGTGGTCGCGGAGGCCGCGATAATAAAGGTGGTGGTCGCGGTAAAAAGCGCGACGAGATTAAAGAGGTCTCCCAAAAAGAGATCGATGAAAAAATCAAGGCCACCATGGCCCGCCTGTCGGGTGGAAATAAGAAAAAACGCCAGCGCTTTCAGCGTGACAAACGTGCCCGTATCCGGGAAAAAGAAGAGCAAGAGCAGCTCGAACAGGAAACTGGCAAGCTCGAGCTGACGGAGTTTATCTCCGTACAGGAGCTCGCTAACCTGATGGATGTAGATGCCACTGAGGTGATCATGACCTGCATGAACCTGGGGATTATGGTATCCATCAACCAACGTCTGGACGCGGAAATCATCGAGTTGGTTACCGAAGAATTTGGTCACGAAGTGGAGTTCATCTCGGCCGAGGAGCAGATCATGGGTGAGGAGATCGAAGAGGAAGAAGATGATCCCGCCGATCTGAAACCACGTGCTCCGGTCGTTACCGTCATGGGTCACGTTGACCACGGTAAGACCTCCCTGCTTGACTTCATTCGCGAGGCCAGTGTAGCTTCCGGTGAGGCGGGTGGTATCACTCAGCACGTCGGTGCCTACGAGGTGCAGAAAAACGGACAAAAGATCACCTTCCTGGATACACCTGGTCACGAGGCCTTTACGGCTATGCGTGCACGGGGAGCCAAGGTGACCGATATTGCGATCATCATTATTGCGGCCGACGACAACATCATGCCGCAGACGAAGGAGGCCATCTCTCACGCTCAGGCGGCAGGTGTGCCTATGGTGTTCGCCATCAACAAGATCGATAAGCCGGGTGCACAGCCCGAGCGCATCAAGCAAGAACTGGCTAATATGAACCTGCTCCTCGAAGAATGGGGTGGTAAGTATCAGTCACAAGATATCTCGGCCAAGGAAGGTACCGGCGTGGACGAACTCCTCGAGAAGGTACTGCTGGAAGCTGAAATTCTCGAATTACAAGCCAACCCCGACCGCCTGGCATCAGGTGCCATCGTAGAGGCGTCGATTGAAAAAGGAC
>JASBTH010000605.1 GCA_030148525.1 Saprospiraceae bacterium
ATTAAGCACGATCGCTTCGGGTTCCTCGATTTGCAGCCGGGCCGTTTGGGCCGTGCCTTCTGCATCGGTGACCGTCACGGTATAGGTGCCCGCAGCCAGTCCCGTCACGTCCTCGCTGGTTGCGCCGGTATTCCAGGCATAGGTGAACGGCCCCTTGCCGCCGGCCAATTGGATCGACAGAGCGGCGGTCTGCTCACCGGCACAATTAATATCGGTGGTTTGCGACAGATCAACGGACAGGGGCAGAATATTTTCGGGAATGGTCACTTCAGCCTGCGTCGTACACTCGTTGGCATCGGTAACGGTCACCTGGTGCTGACCGGGTGTCAATCCCCCTGCCTCAGCGCTGGTCTGACCATTATCCCAGGCATAGGTGTAAGGAGCTGTTCCTCCGGATGCCTCAATGGTTGCCTGCCCGTCAGAACCACCGGTGCTGGCAGGTTCCAATACCCGGGTGCGGGTAATCAGTGCCTCGGGTTCGGTGATAGTCATACCAGCCGTTTGGGTCGTACCCTCCGCGTCCGTTACGGTCACGGTATAGTTCCCCGCAGCCAGTCCCGACACCTCGGCACCGGTTGCTCCCGAGCTCCAGGTGTACGTATAAGGCCCTTTACCTCCCTGAACTGCGACCCGGCCACCGGCATTGGATTGTCCGGCACACAATAGCTGTTTGGTTTGGCTAATGCTGGCCGTTAAGGGCAGAATATTTTCATTGATCCTCACCGTACCTGTTTCACTACAACCATTCGCATCGGTAACGGTCACCTGATATTCGCCGGGGGCCAACCCGGTCGCCAGTTCGGTGGTCTGGCCATTTGCCCAGGCGTAGGTATAGGGGGCCGTCCCACCTGAGACCTGCACGGTTGCCTGACCATCGGCATTACCCGTGCTGGCGGGTTGACTTGGTACTGCTTGTACCTGTATGGGCGAAGGCTCCGAAAGCGATGCCTGGGCTGTGGTCTCCTGACCGGCCGCATCAACTACGGTAACGGAATACTCCCCCGATGGCAATCCCGTCACTTGGCGTCCGCTGAGAGCCGGTGAGCTCCAACGGTACGAATAGGGCGACTTACCTCCTTGCGTCTGCACGGCCAGGGCACCATTGATATCGCCCGGGCACCGCACGTGATTGGTGATCTCTACGGTGGTTGTCAAGGGTAGAATATCTTCGGATATATCGACGCTGGCCACCGCCATACAGCCATTCGCATCGGTCACGGTGACCTGATGTGTCCCCGCATTCAATCGTTCGGCCCTGGCCTCCGATTCCCGACTGTCCCAACGGTAGGTATACGGTTCGGTTCCGCCCGAAACGTCGACTTCGGCTGTGCCGTCTGATTGGTTGGTAGACGCATTGGAAACCACCTGCACATCGACCTCCAGTGGTAAAGGTGCAATCAATAGCACTTCAGCCTCCTGGGTGCTACCTTCGCTATCCGTGACGGTCAATTGATAGGTACCTTCGGTTAATGCCTGAATCTGGGCAGTATTGGCTCCGTTATTCCACGCATAGGTGTAGGGCTCCCGTCCGCCCTGAACGGTGGCCGACAAGGCACCGGCCGACGCATCCGCACAGGGTATGGTACTCGTGGTCGTAATATCGACGATCAGGTCGGCGGCTTTTTGTTCGACAGACACCTCGCCTACGGCCGTACATCCTTTCGTATCCGTCACTGTTACCCGGTGAATCCCCCCCGTTAGCGAAGAAGCAACACGCACTTTTTCGCCCGTATCCCAGGCGTATCGGTATCCCGGAGAACCGCCACTTACCTCTACGATTGCCCGCCCGTCCTGCGCTCCCGGCTCACTTTCGGGGGCCTGCATACGCAGGTCGAGTGTGATATTGGGATCTTCCAGTTCGGCGGTTGCCGTTTTACTTTTTCCCGAAGCATCCGTTACGCTAACGGTATAGGTACCGGCCATGAGTTGATCGGCCGAGCTACCGGTCAAGGCCTGTTGAGACCAATCGATCCGGTAGGGTTCACTACCGCCGGTAATACGCACTTCCAGGCGCCCTCCGGGATCGTCTTCTGCGCAGGTCAACTCCCGGTCAACTAATAAGCTGACCGTCATGGCTGATTCTTTCTCGATGAGATACAAGCCCTTGTCTTCTGTACCTACCCATAGGGCTGAATCCCGGTTCATCCGGAGGACCGTTGCAAACTCCGAGGTGTAGTAAGCAGCTGGTCCGTATACCGTCACGTCCTGGGTTTCGGTATTATAGTGAGTAAGTATCTCCGAAGCGATCCACAGATTACCCGTCGGATCAAAAGCGATTTTCCGCAAGCGACCTTCCGTGGAGCGGTTGGGAAGTTCGATGGGGTACCAGGTATCCCTTCGATCGACATACCCCACGAGGTTGTTCCCCAGGAACCAAACCTTACTACTGTCCGTGGCGATGGATTCGATATCGAAATCGCGTTCGATCACATCCCAACGGTTATCCCTTCCTTTCAGAACACCGTAGCGAGTACCTATCCAATAGGTTCCGCGATAATCGCGATGGATGGTATTAATATAGTCGGACCGAAGCTTTGAATTGCGGGTATCCATTTGTTCTACCAGCCGCAAACGAGGCTTAGTTTTACAAATGAATAAGCCGGAGGCAGCAGTACCTACCCAAAGTTCGTCCTTGTCGGCATCGTAGAAAGTTGCCGTTACGGGATTGTCTTCCGACAAAACGCCACCAATTGTGCGGTTTAGCTCACCTTCATCCCAGGTGATCAGGGCATTACCGCCGGGGTATTGCAGTAAGGACTCCTGGCCATCGGGGATAGCCAATGGTTCGGCCAGATTGAGGTCGAACACCCGAAAAACGCCCTGCTCATTAGTGACGTAGGTTTCGTTTTCGGGTGTAACGTAAATATTGGAAATAGCGGAGCGCATGGCAACCGCATCACAGCGAACAACGCGCATAGGTTCCTGAGCCAGTGCCAGGGAGGAAAGGCCCAGCAGGCCGGCAATCAAAAGCTTTCTCATAAACGAGGTACAATTATCCTTATTAGCAGCAGTTTGTACGCACCCTTGACGGATAACGTAGCAATGTATAGTCTGACAACTTAAGAAGCTATTTTTGGGGCTCGTAAGGCGGAAAACGTTGCCATAGCCTAGCTACGGTGATGCTTTCCAAGGCGGCGAGCCAGAAAAATAGTGAGTCAAAATGCACAAACTTTGGGTTGTCAGACTATTAACGCCGATCAAGACACAAAAGTACACATAAAGCCTCTGGATTCATTAGGGTGCTTGCAGAGAGATAGGCACGCGCAGGTTGTCCCAGTGTAAGACAAGCTGATCACCCTCCAGGCGGAAAGTCATTTGCTCCTGGTGAACATCCGTTTCTTCAGGGGTAACCCGTAGCCGCAGAATATCCTTTTCGGGATCGTAGTTATACGCCCCCCATTGATCGTACTCGGCATTGATCAATACATCCCATTGGTCCTTGCGTGGTACCGTGAAAATGGCGTACTGACCGGGGGCAAGCTTTTTGTTTTCCAAAAGAAGCGTATCGGACATCGACAAGGTGGTTGCTTCATTCGCGCCGGTGCGCCAAACCTCACCGTAGGGAACCAGCTTTCCGAAAATAATTCGATCGCGCACTGAGGGAGCTCCGTATGTCACTTCGAACGGAATAGCATCAACGGTATCCCGAAGTACCAGTGGAGGACTAGGCCGGGACAGACGAACGTCAGTGGTATCGGAAGAAGGATCGTCCAAAGAAGCATACTTTGCTCCGGAAACTTGCCGGTTGGGCAAATCGTCACAAGAGACCAGAAATAAAAAGAACAGAGCGTGTCGGAATAGTTGCTTGGCGATCATAATATCAAAGGTATGCAAAGTTATAACAAGAAAGACTCCATTTAGATGCGCAAAGCTGCTCCTGGTTTACATTAAGGAATAGTTAAAGTGCTAACAACCCTTTTGCGCAACCAGTTCTTGCTTATTCACGTACATAATACACGTTTATCAATTGCCGATTTTAGTATGTTACCACACCTAATTCCCACTTTTTTACTGTGATAAAACACCCTTAATTCAGTTAATATCAATGTTATATGTATTATTTTTAATTGTGACACGTATTTGGCATTTTCCAAAATAATGTAGATATTGTTACTGATATTTCTCAGCGACTAACCGGCCTATTTCACTCCTCACATCACGTACAGCTCGTTCTAGCCATTCCCGATCGCTACGGGTTATGGCCATGTCCCCTATTTGCCTGACTTTTTGTAGCGGTCGATATCAACAGATTTCCAGATCAATCGATAATCGACCCTTATGGATGGATGGCGTGTATCAATTCGCATCGGCTTCCTGCTACTACTCGCTGTGTTGGTATCTTGCCAACGAGGGGGAGACACTGTGGACCTTGCCGAATCTTCCGATGAGCCACATCTGGAAGAAGAAGAAATGCCCAAAATGCGTCGGGCTGATGAACGCATGCGGCAGGAATTTGAGATGACCCGAGTTCCGGGAACCCAGGAAGTACCCAGGCAGCGGTTATTACGGGCAAAAGAAGTAGCCAGGCGTAGCCGGATTCTCCGCTCGGGCGGTGTACCCCTATCCTGGGAGGAACGCGGCCCGAACAATGTGGGCGGCCGCACCCGTTCCATCCTCATTGATCGAAATGATCCAACGAATAACACCGTTTTTGCGGCCGGAGTAGCCGGGGGATTATGGCGAACGACGAATTTCCTTAGTAATACGCCCCTGTGGACCCCTGTCGACGATTTCTTTGACAATATTGCCATCTGCGCCATGGTTCAAGACCCTCTTGACTCCGATATCATGTATTTTGGTACCGGAGAAGGTTGGTTCAACTTCGATGCAGTCCGTGGATTAGGCATTTGGAAATCAACCGACGGAGGCCTCACGTGGAGTCAGCTGCCAAGTACACTTTCGACCACTTTTCACTACGTTCAGGACTTACTGATTGACAATCAGGGAGCCCTTTACGCATCTACCCGAACGGGAGGCGTTATGCGCTCCTCCGACGGAGGTTCCTCCTGGACCTCCGTATTATCCAATTCGGCAGGCAATGCATCCACCAACCGGGCTGCTGACCTGGAGCTGGGTGCCGACGGTACGCTCTACGCAACTATGGGTATTTTCTCGACGGGCAGTGTGCATCGCTCTGATATTAGTTTTGGCGCAAGCCAGGGAGAAAGTAATACCTGGACTAATATCACCCCCAGCGGTAATTTCTGGCGCATCGAATTGGCTACGGCCCCTTCTGATGCCGATCGATTGTACATTCTTTGCCAGGGAAAAAGTATGAACGGCGTTTCCGCTATTTACCGCTCGGAAAATGGAGGTACCTCCTGGATCAACCTGGCCGTTCCGGGATTTTGTGATGCCGGCGGTAGCTCCAGTGAATTCTCACGCGGACAGGCGTGGTACGACCTGATTGCTGCCGTAGACCCCAACGATCCGGATCGCTGGTACATCGGTGGGGTGGATGCGCTGCGCTCCGATGATAAGGGGCAAAACTGGACACAGGTTTCCGGTTGGGCCCAGAAGAACTTCGCCTACTGTACGGGACTATCCTATGTACATGCCGATCACCACATGATCATCCACCTGCCCGGGCAATCGAACCAAATGATCTGGGGTACCGACGGTGGTTTATTCTACACAGACAATGCCACGGACACCTATCCCGATTTCACGCATAAGAATACCGGATACAATGTTACTCAATTCTACTCTTCCGCACTCCACCCGGAGGCCGGCAGGGATTACATTCTGGGTGGAACCCAGGACAACGGGACCCATCGTTTCAGTGCAAGCGGCATGAATGCCACCCAGGAGGTAACCGGTGGCGATGGGGGATTTTGCCACATCGACCAGGAAAACCCCATGATCCAAATCACCTCCTACGTATACAATAACTACTACCTCTCCACCAACGGAGGTTCCTCTTTTTCCAGCCGCATTTCCAATAGTTCCGGAAAGTTTATTAACATCTCCGACTACGACAATCAGGCCGGCAAACTATACGCGGCTACCAATTCGGGCCGGTTTTTACGTTGGAATGATCCGCGCACCGGCGGCTCCGATTACGATATTGTAACCGCTGGATTTTCCGGTTCCATCACGGCGGTATTTTGCGACCCCAATGTCGACAACCGCGTTTGGTTCGGAACGAACGGCCCCACCGAATTGGTGCGGATCGACCAGGCCGATGGTAATGCCTTCACCGAAACAAGTTATTCGGTTCCCGGCAGTATGAACGGCGCAAATATCAGCAGCATCGATTTACTCGATGGGGACCCCGACCGGGCCCTGATAACGTTTTCCAATTATGGTGTTATCAGTGTGTGGGTGGTTACTGACTTGCTGTCGGGCTCACCGGCCTGGACGAATGTCGAAGGCAATTTACCCGACATGCCCGTGCGCTGGGGAATAATCCATCCGGATGCTCCGGATCAGGCTCTTTTGGCTACCGAACTTGGCGTGTGGACCACCTCCTTACTCGATGGAATCAGTACACAATGGGTAGCCAGCAACAACGGACTGGCCAATGTGCGGGTCGACATGCTGCAATACCGGAAGAGTGATGGCACCGTGGTCGCGGCCACCCACGGACGGGGCATGTTTACCGCTTCCCTGTCCACCGGTGCACCGCCTCCTTCACCGGTCGTTTTTTACCAGGATGACTTTTCCACCCCTACCTGGACACCCGGAGGAGACCATGGCGGAGGCAACGAACAGTGGACCTGGGATAACGATCCAGGTGGTATTTTCTACAATCAGCCAGACTTCCTGGCCATGTCTGCCTCCAATGGTTTTTATGTTTTTAACTCTGACTTTAACGGGCAGCACAACCACGATGTGACACTCACCTCACCGGCTATTGATTGCCGGGGAGTAGATAGCCTAATCTTCGAAAGCTCCAATCAGTATGCCTATTTTTCCAACGGAAATACCTCCAGTACGCAACTGGGAATAAGCACGGATGGCGTTAATTTCACCTATGTACCGGTTTTACAGGAGGTGGTCCGCGGAAGTCTGTCGGAATCTAACCGGATAGTCCGGGTGGATATCACCCCTTATGCCGCTAATGAAGAAACCGTGTATTTGCAATTTCGCTGGGAGGGCTACTGGGAGTATTTATGGCGAGTCGACGATGTTCACTTGTACACCTTTGAAACTCCCGACAGCACCTGCCCCGAAGAAAGAAATATGCTACTGGATTTCTACGAGGCCATGGATGGCGACAATTGGCTTACTTCCTGGGATACCACCCAGTGTGACCCTTGTAACTGGTATGGCATTACGTGCAATCCGGAGAAACAAATCACTGCTATCGACCTGAGCAATAATAATCTGCAGGGTACATTACCCGCTTCGCTGGCCGAACTTACGTCTCTTAGCACCCTCAACCTATCCGACAATCAAATAACAGGATGCTTCCCCACGGTCTACAATAGCTTCTGTGGCCAGTTGAGTGTTACCGACTTCAGTGGAAACCCCTCCTTGCTTGTACCAAACGGGGATTTTGACCTTTTCTGCGAAATGGGTACGGAAGCTTGTAATTCCGCCAATTTCAGTGCCTGCAGCACAGCCGTAAAGATATTGATCCTGGAGGATGAATTTATTTCCGGTGGCACGTACCAGGCTCAGGATTCTATTCGGGTAACCGGCATGCTGGAACCAGGTGATTCAGCAGTCCTCCACACGGGTTCTGCTATTGTTTTCAGGCCAGGATTCCACGCTATGCCGGGTAGTGATATGCACGCAATGGTCGACGAATGTGTTGCGCCGGAAAACCCTACCCTGCCGCAACCGGTCGAGGCAGCCGCCGGGGAGAATCCGCTCTTTATGGCTCCGGTCGTTTCCCCGAACCCTTTTCGGGAGCATGCCCGCATTAGCTTTTCCCTGCCACGGGTCACCCGGCTGCGACTGCAGGTTTTTAATGCACAGGGTGTATTGGTCAGCCAGCCCTTCCGGGGACAACTGGCGCAGGCGGGCAACTACGCCCTGACACTGGAAGGTACGACCTTGCCTCCCGGCATCTATTGGCTGGTCATGGAAACCGAAAACGAGCGAAAAACAGTGAAATTGGTAAAGCATTAAACGCCTCCTCAGACGAACTCCCTGATGAACTTCAGGACCATCTGAAAACCGTTGCGTACGGATTGCCCCTTTGTCATGGTCTCTTTGGAATAGTGGACCCGTATAGGGATTTCCCGGTATTTAACCCGGTGGTGGCGTACCAGGTGAATAAACTCGGTACAAAACTCATACCCGCTGAATTGAAAGTCGAGCTTCGCCCCGAACTCGGCCCGGAAGGCTTTCATTCCCGACTGACTATCCGACACCCACAAGCCCGTGATCAGGGCGGTAAGCGCATTCCCCAACCGATTTAAAATCAAGCGGCTGCGCGGGATATCATTCCCGGGATGCTTAAAGCGACTTCCCAGCACTACATCGAGGTCTTCTTTCTGCAAAACGTCCAGTAAGGCGGGAATATCTTCCGGATAGTGTTGGCCATCGCCATCCAGCGTAACGACGTATTCAGCTCCCTTTTCCAGCGCCCATTCAATACCGGTCTTGGTAGCTGCACCAGGACCCAAATTTATGAGGTGCGATACCACTTCTGCCCCGGCGGCCTCGGCCCGGTGACGAGTTTGATCCTGGCTCCCGTCATTCACCACGATTATGTGTTCGTAGCCCAACTGGCGGACTCCGCGCACCACTCGCTCGATGCGGCTGCCCTCATCTTTGGCCGGGATTACAATATAGACCAGGTCGTTCATTAGTCCCCAATTTTTAGCACGGCAAAGGATCCGGGATTAACAACCTCCCCGTTGCGATCATCGAGCATAAACTGCATGGATCCATTCCCGGAGCGCACGATGCGATCGGTGGCTACCAGGCTAATTTCGGGGTTATCGGTCACGAAATCCATGAACCGGTTGAATTTTGCCGTAAGGGTCTTATCGGGTGTTTGATCAATAGAGGGTAACCGCAAATTGATGATCAGGAAGGAGAAGCCGTAGGTATGCAGGGCTTCCGCCAAAAGTGTTTTGTCGGGGTTTCGGTTGTAAAGCGTCTGGAAGTTGTCGAGAAAGTTGTCGGAAAAAACGCGTTGGTCATTTTTCACCACAAAAAAGGGCATGAAGGAACCCGCCCGGTAAATGAGCTCGTACTCGTTCTCATTCAGTGCTTCGATACCCGGTTGGTAACCCAGGTACACCCGATCAAAGGCATACTGTTCCAATTTAGCGCCACTTTGGTACTCTACGACCGGCAGCAGAAAAGGCAGTTTCGACTGAGCCTGCGGGTTGTAATTGGCAAAGCGAAGACTACCGTTAAAAGCAAATGACCAGGCAGCGATCACTAATATCGCAATGGTTCCGGCCCGCTCCATCCGGCCGGCCGGCCACCAGGTCTTACCCACCACGCCCCGGACCGAGAATATTAAGGTTACCGGGAACAAAAGCAATCCGTACCAGGGTATTCCCGCCGAAAACAACCACCATAGCAGTCCGTAGTACAACATACTTTGCACCATCACCTGCTCGTGTTGACCGTTGGCTTTTAGTCTTCGCTGAAGCAAAACGGATCCCAGGAAAAAAAGGAAAATCAACACGGGATACGAAATGGCGTCGCGGTTGCCCGAGATTCCCGACAATCCGTGATGGATACCGGGGTACAGAGAAACCAATGGTCTTCGCCACTGCAAAGCCAGTACTTCGCCCGTATTGCCGGCTTCGCGTGCCTCTGCTATCTGTTCGGCAAGATGAGCAGGAGCTTCTTCCACCGTAACTTCCTGTTGGCTGGAGTAAGCCAAAGGGACAAAGAACAAGACTGAAAAAGCAAATAATCCGCCGACAAAAAGGCCGAAGCCAGACTTCGTCTTGCCAAAGCCAATCAATGCCCAGGGCAGAAAAAGGATCAGCAGGATGCCCAACTGCACGAAGAACGATTCCAGGTTCACATCCATTACTAAATCGTAGGGGAGGGACAGGTACCGCTCAACATTTAGTTCATCGTATCCCCAGTACCGTTGTACATCTTCCTGCTGGCCCGTTGCGGTTTGCCGCATGCGGACCGTCCGGTCCTGCGTAGTATCCGATTGGGCTAATAGTCCTTGTACAGGACCCAGGCACAAGAGGGCACAGGTAAGAATCCAGGCCATCCGAAACCGAAACACCCAAACCGAAACCGATCTATATGCTGCTTGTCGTTTTCTCATTCCCCGGTGGCGTTTTCCAAATCTTTATAAATGCGACCAATCTCCTGCAGGTCCAGGCTGGGTTGGTTGGTTTTTCCGTTTAATAGTCCATTCACCGAGAAACGGTCGATTTCCGTCATATTTTTCAAGAACCAGGGCGTGATCATCAGCAAGCTGAAACCACCCACTACCACATAAGCTAGAATACCCTTGCGCAGTCTTTCCCGATCGAGCAGCGCTTGCCAGACCAATAATCCTGCACCAACCGCCAGAAAGGCCCACTGCAACTGGATGGTGATGGTATTGAAATAGCGCAAACCGGGCTGATCGTCGATGCCAGCCACGAAGGAAGCACCCAGCAAAAAGATGGCCATGCCCCAGAAAGCCCGCAGCCCCCCCCAGCGATAACTGATACCGGTAAGTATCATAAATAATACCAGAATGGATGTCAATTTGACGCCAATACTAAACCCAAGGATCACCCCGATCAACACCAGCAGGGAAAGGTCAGGCGGCCGGTTCGGGAATCGCTGCCCCACCCACTGCCTTACTGACTTTTGCCAGGCGTAGGGTTTATCTAATTTTTTCCAAAAGGAAGCTGTTGTCTTTTTTCGCTTCTTTTTTTTCTTTTTGGCGGAAGCCAACTCCTCCTCATTCACTGTCGGCTGAAGGGCCAGCCATTCGCCAAACAGTATGAGCAGAAGAAAGAGGAAAAACAACAGGGGCATATCGACCTTGACATCTTTATAGGATAACCAATTGACCATGGGCATAGCGTAGAAGATGGCCGTGACGACCATAGCAAAATTGGCATCCACCCAGCGACGGGCAAATGAAAACAAGGCCATCAGTCCCAGGATACCGGCACCAAAAGAGATAGCCAGGGTGATGGCCGCTTCGTCGAATAGCAAATAACCCTGGGAGGCATACAGGGACCAGTTGTACATGGAATTCCCTGCCACCAAACCCTGATAGTCATTGATGAGGCTGCTTAGATTGACGTAGAGGGACATGGCATCAAAACCCAGGGGGAAGGGACGGTTGATGTACACCAGGTTGAGGTTGATCCACCACAACAACAAACAAAAAGTTACAACCCCCACCGCATTCATTTTTCGAAATGCCCGGATGGGTGTCCAGAGACATTGCTTGAGGAACAAGAGTGTCTGCCGGTAATTAAGCGCAGGAAAAAGGGCTACTAATACCCAGACTAAAACAGGGTGAAGCAATTGTAAAGCCCCCAACACGAAAAGGAGCTT
>JASBTH010000608.1 GCA_030148525.1 Saprospiraceae bacterium
AGATCGGTCACCACCTGTCGGGCCATACGCTGCTGAAGGGTGGTAGCCGTCCGTCCCTGGAACTGGAGGCCGATAAATTCTCCGGATTTGTGCTCTACAACCTGGGGGCCACCCTGGAGGAAGCACTGATCGCCATCAAAACCCTTGTAGGTGAGCAAGGCAGCAGCACTCACCCCGGTCGCAGTGCCCGGGTAGCGGCCATCACCAACGGCTGGATTCAGGCCAGTGAGATCAAACCCTCCGCTCCGGAACGAGCTCCGGAACGCGCGGCCTCCAAACAACCGGATATACCCGAACGCCCAAATACCAATAGTGCTGCCTCGCGCCCCGGCAGCCCGCCCAGTCGCGGTATCTACTGGCGGCACGATGGGGCTAATAAGGAGTACGCACTTTACGTAAATGGCACCGCCATTGCCCCGCGGTGCGAGAAATCATATGTACACGATGACTACTTGGTTTATGATCCGCAGGACAGGACCACGTATATCCTGGAAAACTTCCGGCAATTCGACGATAACCAATACCGGGAAGGCCGTGTACTGGGTACCGGAACCTCCATTTATTGGCGGCACGATGGGGCTAAGAAAGTCTATGCCCTTTACGTAAATGGGGAGACCATATCGAGTCGTTGTAAGACCTCTTATTCGGGCAACGACTATATCGCCTACGATCCGGAAACGGGCATTACCTACTTTCTGGAGAATTTCAAAATCAAGAATAACGACGTGCTATATTCCGGTCGGGTCCTGGGCACCGGTATTTCTCGGTTTTGGCGACACAACGGCGCCCAAAACGTCTACGCCGTTTACGTGAACGGAGAAACCATCGCCAGCCGCTGCAATGCCGCCTATTCTCAGGACGACTATGTGGTATACGATCCGCAGGAAAACCTAACCTACCTGCTGGAGGATTTCAAGAATAAAAAGGATAACCGATTGCGGACCGCGCGACTACTCGGGAATGGATCTATTTACTGGCGCTTTAATGGTACCACCAATACCTACGCCCTCATCGTCGAAGGGGAGGCCATTGCCGAGCGTTGCGAATCCTCCTATTCCGGCAACGACTACATCGTGTACGACCCCCAAACCGACAAACGCTATATCCTGGAAAACTTCAAGAACCTGGCGGATAACACCTTCCGGAGCGGCCGGTTGTTGCGGTAGTCTTGAGACTGGAGGGAAGGGGTGCGTGATCCTGCGGATCGCGCGTCTGGATTTTTCCGGGGATCCCTGATCTTTTGAACCTTGCGTTGTACTGCTTCCGAAAAGCTAATTTGAGACTGAAGGGAAAGAAGAGATCGGAGGGATGGTTGGGTTACCTTGAACTTGGGGTTTCATTTCTTAAGTTAAAGTTGTCACCCTTATCGCGTCGGGCGTGGAGCGTGGAGCGTGGAGACGGATCGAAAAGGAGCGCTGGTCCTCTGGACCGCGGCAACGAAATCTTCTATTGAAACGGTGATTCCATTAAAGCCCTTTCAAAACCTTGGAAAAACTGGCACAGCGTTTTGCTTTGTGTCGATTGTTTCAAGGGGAAGGTTTTTTAGGTATACTCAATTCCGTGTGGAGCGTCGGGAATCGCCCAATCCCCCTTTCTCCAATTCGCCCTTTCGTTTCAAATGTCGAAATGAACAACCACTAAAGTGGTTTATCATAAACGTGGGCACCAATAACCCACCGCTAAAGCGGGTGGGCTAAGCATCCTTGAAATCCACTGAAGATTTAAAATCTCCTCATTACCTGATTGCTATCGTTCGTGTCCGATTTTCGATTTGGTTTCCCATTGAGCATTCATCATTCAACATTTAGCATTAAATTGAAAGCAAACCACTATCCATGAAAGAGAAGCTCCGCACCTTCATCCAGGGCTTTAAGATGCTCACCGCCGATGAGATCGACCAGATCATCGATAACAGCCAGGTGGAGGCCTTTGCGAAGGGTACTCACCTTCTGCGGGAGGGTCAGATAGCCGAGCACTGCTACTTTGTGCTGGAGGGCTGTGTACGGGAGTACTACCTCATCGACGGTGAGGAGAAATCCACTGCTTTTTACACCGAGGGCGATCCGGTTAACTCCTTTACCAGCGCTACGTCTAAAACGCCTTCCAAGCACTACCTCGTTTGTGCTGAAGACTGTGTGCTTACCGTAGGTACCGATGCGCTGGAGGCGGAGATGTGCCGGCGCATTCCGCGCCTGGAGCACGTAATCCGGCAAGAGGTCGAGCGAAGCTCCGGGAAAGCCCAGGATGATTTCGCCCGTTTCATCACCTCCACGCCAGAACAGCGCTATGTGCATCTACTGGAACACCGTCCGGGACTATTGCAGCGCATTCCTCAGCACCAGATCGCCAGCTATATTGGCGTGAAACCGGAGTCGCTAAGCCGGATCCGCCGGCGATTGGTAGCGGAACGCAATTAAGCTCCCATAGCCAGTACTACATTGCCTCTTTTGTGTCCCGACTCCACGTAGGCGTGTGCATCGACCGCTTGCTCGAGTGGGAACTGACGATCAATGACAACATCCAGTTTTTTTTCCTGTATATACATCAACAGCTTGCGCAGCATTTCCTTTAAAATTTCTGGTTTTTTCAGTCCTGTCGCATCAAAGAGGGCCTTTTTAGAGCCGACAAAGGACGTTCCCAGCATTTGGAAGAGTAACCCGATGCTGATCACCGGCGATAGGTATTTCCCTTTTTGCGTAAGCACCCGTTTACAGGCTCCGAAGGAACTCTTGCCCACCGTATCGTAGATCACATCGTAAGTAGCTGCCCCCCTGGTAAAATCCGTTTTGGTATAATCGATCACCTCATCGGCACCCAGCGACAGGACTAGCTCCACATTCTTGCTGCTGCAAACACCCGTTACCTGCGCCCCCATTTGCTTGGCCAGTTGCACGGCAGCGGTGCCTAAACTACCCGAAGCACCATTAATCAAAACTCTTTGTCCCGGCTGTACTTCCCCCAGATACTGTAAAAAATTCATGGATGTCAGCGGGCCATCGCACATCAGAGAAGCGGAGGCATAATCCAGGAAAGACGGTTTTTTCAGAATAACGCCGTTGTCGGCAACAGCCACAAATTCGGCGTTGGCCCCAAAACGTACGGAGGTTTCACCGAATACCTCGTCCCCTACTTTAAATTTGGTTACCTCCGCCCCGGCATCTACAACAACTCCCGCGAAGCCGGTACCCGTGATGGTATGCTTTGGCTTGCGTAAACCCAGGAATAGGCGGGCAAAACGTGGAGTGCCCTGTCGCATCAGCGCATCGGCGGTAGTAACCCCCGAGGCTTTAACCTGTACCAGAACTTCATTTGGTTGTACCCTAGGTTTGGTTACTTCCTGCACCCGGAGCACATCCGGACCTCCGTACCCATGGATCGTTACTGCTTGCATAGTTTCCTTCATTTTGGTGGATTAGATACTACAAAGCTAGGGGCACAGCGGCGGAGGTGCATTGACTTAAGTTAAGAAGCATTTGGAAATCGGAAATGTTCATCTCCGATCTCCGAATTAATATCATCGTTTCACCCCGGCATTGGTGGTCACCTTGATGGACCGCGAAACCACCCTACCCTTGGGTCCGGTGAGTTCCACACAAACGGTCCAGGTACCTCCGGGAATAAATTCGTGCGCCACTTCCGGTCCCTGCCGGGTGATGACCCGCCCGTCGGGACCAGTGAAGATCCATTGTACCAGGCGGGGACGCTGTCCGAAGCATTGGCTATTCGACTCCCGCAGTACGATGGCCATCGGGCGTGAAAGAGCGATCTGATGGTCTGTTCCTACCTGCACCTTATTGGGCGACCCCTGCACATTCCATGATACCTGCACGCACCTGGCATTTCCGCACCCTGATGGAGGCTGAGGTGATACCAGGATTGGACGGGATGGTTGATCCCGAGTGGTTCCTGGTTTTACCTGCACAAAGAAGGTCATTGGACACACGTCCGGTCCACAGATCTGTTGGGCCATGATGCGATACCGACCCGGACGCTGCAAAAGGAGTTTTGTGGCAGCCCCATGACGGGTAGACCGTGCGGCTCCGGGTTGGGTAATCCAAAGGAGTGTCTGCACCGGATTACAGGCAGTACCTTTACAGGTACCATTTGCCTGTATCCTCAGGGTACTTCCCGCAACCTGATTGACTACTGCGTTGGGACGGACTATACCCCCATTCAAGCGTACCTGAGGTGTAACGCAACCACAATCGCCGGGCGGGTTTTTCGTCGGATCGTCCGGATCGTCGGGACGGCCGGGAACAGGCCGGGTAGTACGATCAGTACGTTCGAGGTCCCGGTCACGATTAATTCCCTCCCCTATTCCGGGAGGATGTTCCGGACGGGTGATGGGTCCGGTATTCCCCGAGGATCCCTGGTCGGGTGGATTGGGTATGTCCCGACAACAATCTTCGTGGAACGGGGAGCCTTCAGAAAACATCACCTCGTACCGATAGCGACAGCCACCCGTTGGGGTACATTCCGCCCACACTGCAATACGCATAAAGCAATAGGCACGACCGAAGCGGGCCTTCAATGCTGCACTCAGACGATCCAACAGGGGATGACCGGGAGTTGGTATGATGGCTTTTCGACCGGCAGTGAATCCGGCTTCGCACAGAGCACGGCAGAAATCAGTGGAAATCACCCCATCGAAGACCTTTTGAATATCCTGATTAGCTTGATCTTTTAACAGTTCAGCCGCATTGCGTTGGGCTTTTATCTGCTCTTTCACTGCGATCAGGCGATCACGGTGGCATCGGAAGGCGCTTTCGCAAAAAGAGCCACAGCGTTCCAGTATCGCCAGGTATTGCAGGTAGAACTGCTCCGCACAGAGATAGTGCTGATAGGCTTCGATCAGTTGCTTGCCCATGGTATAGCCGTACTCCTTCCACCCATCGACTGCCGATTGGGTCATATTTGCGGCAGCTCCATAGAGCGCAGCATTCAGCTTGAACAACCAGGCGGGGTTGGGGGCAGCACCGGTGGTACCGCGTTTCACGATATCCTTGACCAGGCTAAGTGCTTCCCGGACCTCACCGGCCGTTTTCAGGGAGGCTTGTAACTGCTGGAAACGGCGCCATTGGTCAGGGGTCGCGACTTCCCGGAACTCTTCGATGGCTATGTCCTGTAATGCGCTACGCAGGTCCCCCAACAATTTTTGGCGTAAGCCATCACTGAGCTCTGACAGTTGCGCCAGGGCTTCATCGAAGAAGTTAAACAGGCTTTCCATGGCCCGGAAAATATCGTTATAAGCTCCCATCACTTCCCGGTGATCCTGACCGGAGTACCACCGTTCTAAGAGGTCTCCTCCGGTGGCGAAGGAACCATAGCCAGCGGCAGCAGCCTGAAAGGCGGTATTTTCCAGACAGCGGATACGGTCCAGGTATTGCAGGAAGTCCTCGTAGGTACAGGGATCCAGGTCTTCACAGCACCGCCCGCCCGGACAGCAGTTTAGCGTAGCCTGACAGGTACGGGGCAGGGTGAAGCTGATTTCTCCTTCCCGCAGCAGGCGTTGGTAAATGGTTTCCAGTGCGCGTTTATTGGCGCGCACCGCTTCCAGGTTTTGCTGCGCCCGGCGCATCAGGCTCTGCCCGTCGGGACAGTATTCCTGCAGATTGCGTACCTGCTGTTCCAGGGCGTTTTTTCCGGCCAGCAGATCAGTCATTGGTTGTCCATTGGGCATGGACGTGCCATTAGGTGCAAAGGGGCTTGGAGCAGGACCGGGACATCCATTGTTGGTGCCCGGTTGGGCCGTAACGGCCTGCGTGAAAAAGGCCAGCAGCACGATCAGCCAGCAGGTGTGCATAGACGAAAGTCGGGTAATTCGGTTCATGGCATCTGGTTTTTAGTACACGAATAGGTGGTTTGGTGACCACCTTTTAGTATTCGTGTAACCAGTGCCTGTTACATACCCGGGTGGAGTGCCCCATAAACATGTTAGGTGGTCGATCCTCCGGATCGACCAGGATCCTGCCAGAATAACGAATCTTGACCCACAACACTACCGGATCGACCGGGGCAAAAAGCTTGAAAATGCTTGCCTAAGGAGCTGGAAAGACTTGTAGATTCTAGAAAATTAGAGCCTAGACAAATTGCGTAAAAGACTTACTTTGAATACCAAAACTATGCGCCAATACCTCCATGCACTCCTCCCTCCTTCCCAAACCATTTCCCTGCACCTGCCGGGTGACTGGGAAGAAAAACCGCCGGGCACCTACCGGGTTGAAGGAAAGAAACACCACTACCGGGTGTGGGTAGGGGACGAGCAGGTGATCATTAAACGATTATTT
>JASBTH010000609.1 GCA_030148525.1 Saprospiraceae bacterium
CATAAGGTGTCTTTTTCGTAGGAGAAGATTACTCTACCCAAAAATCGGGTCGTTCCAGTTGACTGCGATCTGCTGATAAGCAATTGCAACACAAGGGAACCGATTCGCAATAATCAAAGTTGGGATCTACGGTATCGAAAATGACCGGGCACCGGACAGAGGGGGTATCCGCAAATTCAGGACTGACAAATAGCCTAATGGTATCTTGCTGAGCTGCATAGAAATAGCCAAAAGCCTCATCATCAGGATCGTCGATGTTTTTGATATTTGATACCAGTTTACCGACCGGAGGTTCAAAGATCGTTCCTTCCCGGTTGATCAATTGGCCAACACCAGCCCAATAATTGAAGGCGCCACGAGTCAGGCTCTGTTGAAATACACTCAGGTAATACCCCTCTGCAAAACGGGCGTCCAACCGTTCTTGTAAAATGGCGAGATCGTTAATCTGTCCGGCAAAATTTTGACCGGAAGCTGAGGGTACGTTATTGACCAGAGTGGATTCCGTTACGTAGCATGTTTTGGGGTCAGATGGCGGTTCGGTCAGTCCTTCATCCGTAGTTCGGAAGGTACGTTCCGTCACCCATCGTAGAAAGGTAGGTTCTTCTACCCCATTATTGGTTGGTGTGGAAATAAGGAATTCGATAAACTCATCTTCATCGATAGTCCCATCGTCCCGAATACTCTCCACAATAGTGCGCCTGGCAGTGAGATTCTGTGGCTCCGGCACGGGAATAAGCTGCTCTGGTTCTGATTGGAAAACCCGCCCATCAAAGGTCGACACCTCGATTTGGTAGAATTTCCCGGGTGCAATATTAATGCGCGGATCGTTAACGGGTATTGTCAGTTGATAGTCACCGATTTCGTTGCCTAATTCCAACTCCACCTCATTGCCCTCCTCGTCGGTAAGGCGGACATACCGCACTGTAACGGCTTCCCGCCCATTGCTGGTAAAGTCAAAAAGCTTTGTCACCCGTACATTTACTTTGGAGGGATTACCCTGTATAAGGGACCCCTGGATGACAATGTTATCTTGAAATTCCGGGTCGACCCGCAGGTCAATTTGTTCCAGACAACTGGTGACCAGAAGCAATCCTATAAATAATGACGACAGTCGAATGATGCGGTTCATAGCGCGAAGGTATTACGTGGGTGTTCGCTTTTAGAGAAATTCAAAGTTGATAGTAACAGAGGGAAAGACACTTCCCAGAATAGCTAGCCGATTAGCCTGCACCCGTTGGAAGGGCCCTTCTGTAAAGAAAACGGAAAAGGCATTCTCACGGCCGTATACATTGTACACGGAAAATGTCCAACTGGTCTTTATACGCTTGGTTTTATTATACCCCTGTCCGAGTGTATAGGCAATATCCAGCCGGTGGTAGTCCGGGATTCGCAATTGATTACGATCGGAATACAGGGGAATGACGAGTCCGGTCGGATCTTCGTAATTACCCAACGGATAGGTAGTAGGTCGTCCGCGACTGTAGTTAAAATTAAAGGTGAGGGTATGTCGCTGATTCGGTTGGATATTAACAACCAGGGAAGCATTATGCGGTATATCGAAATTACTTGGGTAATATTCATTCTGGTTGATCCCGTTAACCAGTCGCTCGGCCCGGGAATAGGTATAACTGAGCCACCCGTTGAGCAAGCCTTCTCTTTTCTTTATACTCAACTCTAAACCGTAGCTGCGCCCCTCCCCGTCGAGGAGTTCCGTTTCGATTTGATCATTGACATTGAGATCCGCAAAGTCTTTGAAATCAAACAAGGCATCAATATCCCGGTAATACACCTCCATCGACGTTTCCCACAGATTGTTATTAAAATTCCGGAAAACGCCCACTGTATAGTTGTGGGACCGCATGGGCTCCACGAACTGATCGCTGAGTTTCCATTGGTTGACGGGGGTGGGTGCCGCGGTATTGAAGATCTGGTTAATGAATTGCGCGGTCCGGCTGTAGCCACCTTTGACAGAGGTCGTTGCATTAAACCGGTACCGCATAGATACTCTGGGCTCCAGGGAATTATAAGATGCAATTCGTTCACCGCTAGCAAATGATTCCTCTCCCGTTGCTTCGTCGATCTCCGGACGCTCCGGATTTTCATACGTGAAAGACGTTTCCGGCCCGAGGAAAGCGTAGTTATTCATTCGAATACCCGCCGAGATCAGAAAGGCGGGACTTAAAGCATACTCAATGTTTGCAAAAACAGCTGCCTCCAGGCCCTGTTCTTCCGCCAGGTCCCGGGTTGCGATTTCGGAAATAGCATTATCCAGCGGACGTTGAGCCCCGGGATTCACCCCGTAACGAATCAAATCAAAACCGGCATCTACCCGCACGTCCTCACTCGGGGTGTAACTAAATACATCGCGGAGTTTCCAGTAGGTTATTCCGGTTTCCAGAGCCGCAGCCTGCACACCCTGCAATGCTTCTTGGGTACTTTCGTATTCATTGTAAATGGCAGTGAACCGATTGAAAAGCTGATCTGAGAAGATGGTCCGGTAGGTAAACTGTCCCATGATGGTACTGTAATCAAAACCAAACTCCTCATTATACACAAAATCATCAAACGATGAATATCCACTGAATGTCAGGATATGCTTATCGTTCAGGCGATGCGTGTAGCGCAAATTTGCGTCGTAGAAAAAAGCAGAACTACGCTCGACCTCGGGAACGGTGGCCAGGGGTAACAGGTAATTCAGATAGCTAGACCGGAAACCACCAATAATTGAACTCTTTCCCTTTATGACGGGCGTTTCTATACTTATTTTACTGGATATGGGACTCACCGATCCCTTCATGCCGAATTTTTCAAAACTTCCATCACGCATTTCTACATCCATGACCGAAGCCAGCCGACCTCCGAATTGTGCCGGAATATTCCCTTTATACAGCTCAACGCTCTGAATTAGATCGGTATTAAACGTACTGAAAAAACCAAGGGCGTGGGACGAGTTAAAAATAAATCCATCATCTTGTTGAATCAGGTTTTGATCCACTTCCCCTCCACGTACATTGAACCCGGTGGCCCCCTCTCCGATGGTACTTACCCCCGGTAATAAAAGCAAGGACTTTACGACATCCGCCTCTCCTAAAAAAGAAGGTAGCTTCTTAATGGCATCTACGTCTAATTGTTCCACACCGGCAGTGGCGCGACCGATATTGGCGTCAGCCGCTTCCGCTTCAACGACCACCTCACTGAGGTCGACCGCTGTATTTGCCATACTGACGTCCATAGTACCATCGCTAAGGACCAGCATCGTTCGCGAAATACTTTGGTAGCCAACAAATTGAATCTGGATTTCCTGCTCCCCGGTAGATAGTTCTAAAGAGAAGCTGCCGTCAATATCGGTGGCCGTCCCCATCCCGGATCCCGGGTGATATATGGTGGCACCAATAATGGGCTCACCAGTCTCCTTGTCCGTAACAACACCCGTTACGGTTGCCCTGCCCGATGGATTTAATTGGTCCGTATTGCCGATAGTAGTCTGAATGGTTTCTTCCTCTGGTTCCTCGTCGAGCGTCAACGTCTTTTCCAGGGCTTTATAGTAATCCGCCGTATAAACCTGATCGACAATTCTGCCGGGCATAATGACGTAGGTATCGTCGGAATAGGCCAAAAAACCCAGGGGAGTTCCACGAAGCAATTCGGAAAGCACGGAAGAGATGGGTCGCTCTTCGGCGGTTAGGGTTTTTTCGAGGGTGGGAAGATCCGAAGATTGGAAATAAAAGCGTATTCCATAATCGTCCTCGATCTGTTCAAAGATATCTACCAGGGGTCGATCACTGACCGAAAGACTAATTATGGGCTCGGTATTTTGTTGGGCAACCAAACACAGCGGTAACATAATTAGCCACAGCGTAATTCCTTTTTTCATACAATCCAATTATCCAGCGTGAAAAGTACCCCGGAATGGTATATCAGACCCCCTCCGGAATAACAAGGGCCCAAAATAGAAAAGATTACCATTAATCAGTGAGAAAGGCACATCCATGTTGGGTAGATGACAAAGTTTTTTCGAAAATCAAAGCACCTCCCCGCAGATAACTGTGGGACACAATAGTAACGCTATTCCATCGGTATAATTCCCTAAAAACGACCTAGTAGAAAAAGGCCGAGACCAACATGGTCAGAGTCAGAAAAACCGAAAAAATGATGGTGTAGAACATGTTCAGTATATTGAACTTAACAAAGGTTTTAAACCAATTTTGCCGGTACACTTTTATCATAGCAAGGTACAAGTAGATCAAAACCAGCAGGAAACCCAATCCCGTCAGGAGACCATAGGTATTCAACCACAAGTCAATTAAGCCAAGTAACGAGATTAGCAGAAAGGCAAACGCATGGTAGTGGAAGGAAAAAATAAGATGCTCCACGTAGAATCGCTTCCGACGGATATACAACAATTTGAGTATCAGAGCCAGAGCCGGCATCATCAGTAAGGCCATCCAGGTAAACTTACTCAGGAAGTAGCCGACCAGGCTGCCCACCTCAGTCATCATACGCAATTCCTGGCGGATAAAGATCCGATTATAAAATCCGGTGACTTCGTATTTGTCCAGGAAAGCCTCCGGCGTGAGGGTGTAAATATCAATAGTCGCCACCCGGAAGTTTCCGACCGACAAGTTTCCGGCCTTTAACGTGCCCAGTTTTGTGGAGTCATTCTCCCCGTAATTCAATTCCACCAAAAGTGAATCAAAGGCAGCGGCCACCATTGGTTCACCCTCAAACTGGTTGTTCTCCAAACTTTGTGTCAAAGAATCGACCTCCTGGTTAAACCGGGAATGAAAAGCCTGTTGACTCTGGCTCATTTCGATTTTACGCATTGCTTCTCCACCCAACTCATTGGCGATATACGCCAGCACGGCAAAGTGCAAAATCGCAGTTAACAGAAATAAACGCAGGGGAGTAACATACCGCCGATGGCGACCTTTAAAATATTCGTTGGTCAACCGCCCCGGCACAAACAGATGAAAGAAGGTTTTGTAAGCCCGGGATTCAAAGTTGAAAATCGCTTCAAAAGCATCCCGCAGCAGTTCTTTAACCGTAACCTTACCCGTCGTGAATCGTTGCCCACAGCCCGGACAGTACTCGCCCTCCTCCGACATCCAGGTTTCGCAGTTCGGGCAGCGTTTGGGGACCATTTCATGAGCGTGGTGCGACATGTATCTCGAGCTTTATCCGTCCGAAAGTAGCAAACCTTTAGTAATTCAGCACATCTATTTGACCAACCCGAAGCCTTATTCGACGGGGTTACTGTTTCTTGCTTAAACGACCATCATCCCCGATAACCAGGGTCGTTTCGGGAAAATCAGCCTCGGTGAGTTCCTGCAGCACAGAAATGGCCCGCTTTTGGTCGTCTAATTTGGGGCCGTGTGTCTTCATTTGGTAGATCGGGGTAACCATCCCTTCCTGAAAAACACCCTCCTGGTCTAAGGTTACCTTAACTATCGGAGCAATTCCGTTCACCCCGCGAACATTAAAGCGCCCGTAGGTACAGAAATTCCCTAAGCTGTAGCAGATGAGGCGGTCTTTGTAGAGTTCCATGGCACGGGTCACGTGAGGCCCGTGGCCGAATATAACGTCGGCTCCGGCATCAATCAGGGCGTGGGAAAACTTGTATACATCTCCCCGATTCTCACCGTAATAGGTTTCGGTAGCTCGCGGCACGTGCTGATGGCTGCTACCTTCGGCTCCCCCGTGGAAGGAGACGATCACAATGTCGGTCTGCTCCGCCAATTCCCGTACAATAGCTTCAGCCCGGGGAATGTTGCGGATATCACAGGTACCCCTGTTCGGAGCGAAGGCACAAAATCCATATTTGATGCCGTCTTTTTCGATAATAGCCATCTCATCCGAGCCGGCCAGACCAGCGTATTTGATCCCCTGTTCATTGAGTACCTCCTTGGTTTTGGTGCGGCCTGCCGCCCCCATATCACCGGAGTGATTATTGGCCAGAGACAGGAAGTCGAAGCCCGCTTTCGCAAAATGCTGACCGTAGCTTTCCGGGGAGCGGAATACATAGCAGGCAGCAGGGTTATTGCAGCGTTTGGGGGTACCACCGGAATCCAGGATAGTCCCCTCCAGGTTACCGACGGTGATGTCCGCATCCTGCAGAATGGCTTCTACATCGGCCAGCATAGTACGTCCGCCTTCTGGAGGTAAATAGGAGGCCGATGGATAATTCGTACCCAGCATCATATCGCCGACGCCGATCAGTTCTACTGTAACGGGGGTCGTATCGGGCGGGGGAACAGTATCAGTGACCGCAGATTGCAAAACAGTGGACTCTTTTACCGGGAGCTCATCACCCCCATCGGCACAGCGAAAAGCCACCATACTCAATCCCAACATTCCAACGAAAAAAAGACTTCCGTGACGGAAGCCTTTTTGTAAGCTCTTTAAAATCATGTCAATAGGTTATTTCTTAATCCATCGACTGGTTAACCCGCTCAGCGGCTTTGACCAGCTCCTGGTATTCTTTTGGCGAAAGCCCATCCAGTACATAGTTGATAGGATTCACTTTTTTGCCTTTGTATACAACTTCGTAGTGGCAGTGCGGTGCCGTCGAGGTTCCGGTGCTACCCACTATTCCGATCTGCTGGCCGCGCTTGACTTCTTCACCTTTCTTAACATCAATGCGGGCCATGTGTCCGTAGAGGGTTTCGTACCCGAAACCGTGATCAATAACTACATTATAGCCGTAACCGGTACTGCGACGCTCCACGCGTTTCACCACACCGTTACCCGTCGCCTGGATTGGCGTACCACGGGGTGCCGTGAAATCGATGCCGGTGTGCATCTTGCGGACCTTGTAAACGGGGTGCATGCGGTACCCAAATCCGGAGAGGAGACGAACTGCGCGCGGCAGGCGATCGGAGCGAACGGGCTTAATGCTTGGTATAGAGGCCAGCATCTTTTCTTTTTCCATGGCTACATTGAGGATGGTATCCATTGACTTAGATTGAATGACCATCTTGTGTTTCAACTTGCGCACGCGGCTTTTGGCTTCCGCCATTATTTCACCGGAATGGCGAAACTGGCGCAGCAATTTGTACTCGTCGTGACCACCGATTCCTCCTTCGAGAACGTCTTCGTCGATGGGTTCCATCCCGAAGACCATCCGGTATGCGTAGGCATCCCGCTCCTGTAAGTGATTGAGCTCGTTATCCAACATACCAAATTCATCGATGAGCTTGTCGTACTCCACGCGCATCTGACTGATCTCGCGCATCAAGGCCTTCTCCTTGGGAGAAGGGAAATACCGATGTAGCATCAAGGTGAATAGAAATGCAGTAAACAGGGCCGCACAAAGAAACCCAAATACCCGCAATACTCTGGTAGACATGGATTCTTCTACCTTCTCATACCGCAGCGTATGGGTATTATAAATAAACTTTTCCTTTCTCATGAATGTCGATACTTAGCCGTTTTACTAATTTTGCAGCGTTTTTTCCAAGTGGTTGGGGTGTTGTTCATGGAAAACTTCCTTGTTAAACTGGCCATTGGCAATTCGGCTGGAACAAAAGTATATGTATTGATTGTTTTGCCAAAAATTATGCCAATAATTAACGCGGAATGACAGCAAAAAAGTTACTAGTCACTGTTGTTTAAGCAATAAACGTATATATTCAGGGACTGTGGCTAGAGGCAGGGCATGTTTAGCCCCCACCTCAAAAGCGGGAGCAAATATGGGTAAGTTTGTAATGGAATAAAGTTAATTAAGAATTGTTTAACAAAAGTATTAAGGAATACATTTTTTTCCACACCAGGTAAAATAGCCCTACTTTCACGGGCCAAAACAGATCATTCCCGACATGATGACATCCAAACAGATACGACAAACCTTTCTGGACTTCTTTAAGGAGAAGGGGCACCGCATTGTCCCATCGGCCCCCATCGTCAGTAAAGACGACCCTACCCTGCTGTTTACCAATGCGGGGATGAACCAGTTCAAGGACTATTTCCTGGGTAACCAGACCCCGGACTCGCGGCGTATTGCCGATACCCAAAAGTGCCTGCGTGTTTCCGGCAAACACAATGACCTGGAGGAGGTAGGACGCGACTCCTATCACCACACTATGTTCGAGATGCTCGGCAACTGGTCATTCGGCGACTATTTCAAGCGCGAGGCCATCGACTGGGCCTGGGAACTCCTGACCGACCGGTACGGACTGCCAAAGGACCGGTTGTATGTTTCCGTCTTCGAAGGCGACCAGGAACAGGGCCTACCCGTCGACCAGGAAGCAGTTGACTACTGGAAAAAGCACCTGCCCGAGGATCGCATCCTATATTTTGATAAGTCCGACAACTTCTGGGAAATGGGCGAAACGGGCCCCTGTGGCCCCTGCTCGGAGATCCATATCGACCTGCGCCCGGAGGAAGACCGTAAAAAGGTCGACGGAAAAGGCCTTGTGAATGCCGATCACCCACAAGTGGTGGAGATATGGAACCTTGTTTTCATTCAGTTTAACCGTATGGCCGACGGAAGCCTGAAAGAACTCCCCGAAAAACACATCGATACCGGGATGGGGTACGAACGCCTGTGCATGGCCATGCAGGGTACTCTTTCCAATTACGATACCGATGTCTTCACTCCTTTTATCAAGCAAATCGAAAAGGATTCCGGTAAATCCTACACTGGTAAATACGAAGAATCGGCCAAGGTGGACATCGCTATGCGGGTAGTGGCCGACCACATACGTGCCGTTGCCTTCGCTATTGCCGATGGGCAGTTACCCTCCAATACCGGGGCCGGATACGTTATTCGTCGAATCCTGCGGCGGGCAGTTCGCTATTACTATTCCTTCCTGGACATCCAGCAACCCTACCTCCACACCCTCATTCCAATGCTGGCCGATGTATTCAAAGACGTGTTTCCCGAACTGCATGCCCAGGGCGAGCAGGTAGCTAAAGTTATCGAGGGCGAAGAAAAGACCTTCCTCAATACCCTGGAAAACGGCCTGAACCGCTTCGCCACCCTGGACATTAAAAACAACATCATCAGCGGTCAGGATGCTTTTGAACTCTACGATACGTATGGCTTTCCGATTGACCTGACCCGATTGCTGGCTTCCGAACAGGGGTATGACATTGACGAGAAAGGATTCAGTAAGGCCTTACAGGAACAAAAAGATCGCTCCCGGGCTGACGCCAAAAAAGCCGTAGGCGACTGGAATACCCTCCGCTCCGGCGAAGAAGTAGCCTTTGTGGGATACGACACCCTCGAAGTGTCCGACGCCCAAATCCTGAAATACCGGACCGTCAAACAAAAGAAAAAGGAACAGTACCAGGTGGTTCTGAATAAGACTCCCTTCTATGCCGAAAGTGGTGGCCAGCGCGGTGATGTAGGACTATTGACCGTGGGTGAGGAAAAAATCTCCGTAATCGACACCCAAAAAGAGAATGATCTCATCATTCACATCGTCAAAAAATTCCCGGGTGACCTGGATGCCCCCGTGCATGCCAAAGTTCACCCGGAAAAGCGCCGGGCCACCTCGAATAATCACTCGGCCGTTCACTTAATGCACGCCGCCATGCACAATATCCTTGGCGAACATGCGCTCCAAAAAGGTCAGGACGTGGACCCCTCCCGTCTGCGCTTCGACTTCTCCCACTTCCAGAAAGTAGAGCCGGAGGAGTTACAACGGATCGAAGACTTGGTCAACGAAAAGATCCGCGCCAATATTCCACTGCAGGAGGACCGTGCCATCCCGATCGAAGAAGCAAAAGAGGCAGGAGCTCTGATGCTATTCGGGGAAAAATACGGCGACCTGGTGCGTATGATCACCTTCGACCCGGATTACTCAAGGGAGTTGTGCGGTGGTACCCACGCTCAGTCTACCGGTGAGATCGGCCTATTCAAAATACTAAGCGAGTCGGGTGTGGCGGCCGGCATTCGCCGGATCGAGGCCGTTACGGCCAGCGAAGCCCAGAAGTATGTGGTCAATGAGCTGAAAACCCTCGACGAAATCCGGGACCTGTTCAAAAACCCGAAGAACATCGTCAAATCGGTCAGTGACCTGCAAGAGGAAAATAAACAACTCCGCAAAGAGGTAGAGCAACTTCTGGCTGCCCAGGCAAATGCCCTCAAGGGCGACCTGAAAGCCAAAGCCGAAAAAGTGGGTAATGCCAACTTCCTGAGTGCCCGTCTGCCCCTTGGTGATTCCGCGGCTATTAAGAACCTGGCCTATCAACTCGAAAAAGAGTTGGCCCCGGCCGTAATCGTTTTCGGCGCCGAAGTGAACAGCAAGCCGCAACTGATGGTCGTCATCAGTAAACAGCTGACCGAATCATCGGACCTCCACGCCGGAAATATGATCCGTGAACTGGCAAAAGAAATCAAAGGCGGTGGAGGTGGTCAACCCTTTTTCGCCACCGCTGGTGGAAAAGATGTGGATGGCCTGGATGCGGCCCTGGCCAAGGCGAAGGGAATGGTAGAATGATTTTGGACTCTGAATGATGGATGTTGGATTGCCTGATATTCTTTCAATTCAACATTCATCATTCATCATTCAATCAAACCGCCACCCGATCTTTACCCTTCTCCCGTCCACGCCGACGCGGATTGCCGATTCTCGTGCGTGTTGTTTCCGAATGCACTCGTTGTATTTATGGACGGCATTCTTCTTGAAGGCAATTTCAATAACCTGGAAAACGACTCCGGCGGCGCCGGACAGAATACCCACTTTGAGCATGTCGTTGCTTAGGTTCAGGTCGTCTTCCCGTATCAACACTCCAGTCAATACGAAAAGTCCTCCGGTAGCGTAGGTCGCAACGCTGAGCTGGTCACTGATTACTGCCCCGCGAATAGGACTATAGGCCTCCGGATAATCGCTCATAAACCATTCCATAACTGCCAAATTGAGACGCTTACCATCCAGGTAAAAGGCATTGCCCAGTATATCCTGGCGTATGACAATAGTATCACGGGAAATATGCCCCAGCGTCGATTGCGCCAGGCAGGGAACGGTTCCAATAACAAACACGAGGGGCAATAGGTGTCTAAGGTAGATGATCATGTTTTCTCTAATCCAGCATGTGAGCGGTGCAATCAAGATAAGGAAAAGGCTGCTGGAAGTCGGAAATCAGTAGTCGGAAATCGGAAATATACCGACAACGAAGTGGTTTTGCTTCCCAGTACTTCGTGCTGGGATCCCAAACCACTTCGAGTCGGGTATATACTCAGGTGAAAAGGTTGAGATTGAGGTTAAGGTTAATTCCAAGGGGCGTGAACCATGATTCATGCCCCTTGGACCTTGGACCAAATAACCATAAGCCCAAAGTACCAAAGTGGAGTACTTCAAAGCGACCCGGTAAATCCCTCCTTATCGCTCCGTAGCTCCCCCGCTAATGGCCTGACCGAAGAAGACCGCGTTGGCGAACAGTCGGTTAGTGCCATACCAGAAGGCACGGAAATTGGGATTATCCTGCAGGCAGATCACCTTTCCTCTTCCACGGCCACTGACAATGACGGCAGCGGTGTTGCGCAGATTTTCCAGATTCCCTTTGTTGATATAACCACTCAACAGTGGCTGATCTGTGTACATAAATGGTGTGGCATAAGGATTTTCGCTCGGCTCCAAAAGGGTAGTCCCGCTGCGGAATACCGGCAAGTGATCACGACGCATACCATAGGCCAGGGGGTGGGTAAGGTCCACCCTTGTCTCAAAAATGGAACCACCGACTACTCGGCCCCCTCCGTCGCGGGAACGCATATTATACGGACGACGGTCGCTTTGAACGCCGGTGGGGTCTCCCGATTTGAAGGATAGTTTCGCCAATCCATTCTGGGCCAGCCAACGCAGGGCTCCCTCCATGCCGATCAGCGTTCCGCCGCTACTCACCCAATTCTGAAGGTTTTCGACCCCACGACTGGAAATACCACTGTAGTATCCATCGGGCATGATAATAACATTATACCGGTCGAGATCCATACCACTAAGGGAGGATGGTTCCGCTTTGGTGACCACTACCTCGTAACGCGTATCCAACACGTGCCAGGCTTCACCAGCATCGTAGCTGCGGGCACCAGGTCCGGCCAGCAGTAATACCTCTGGTTTTTCAATTGTTGAATAACCCCTGCTTCCCAGGTCAGGGCCCTGCGGAGTGTACCCGGTAGAGGCTCCATATATGTTTGCCCCACTCATCTCTGCTGCAGTACGCACCAGATCGTAAATCTCGTCCGGTGATTTAGATTGGTTCTCCACGGGAATTAATACAGTTCCCGGTCCGTATTCCCGGCCGTCCAGCATCATGGGGGCATCCGACAGACGAGTTCGCAAACCATGGTCCTGTAAATAGTACAAAGCTTTCGGTGCATAGTAATCCGTCCAATCCAACAGGTAGGCGTAATCACTGCGCTCCGGCATGTTCATCGTACGGTCCGGACGCAATCCTTCCACGGCATCCCCCAGAGCACTGGCCGAAAAGCCACTGCGTGGCACCGCCGCGTAGGGAATATCAAAGGCGTAGGGCAGTGTCCAGGTGGATACATCGTAAAACAAGCTATCCTCAAAAGTAGTGATGGTCTCAAAGGCAGCTTTGACCATGCGGTACTGTGCCTGCTCCATGGGGACCATGTAGGAATGCTCCTGTTCAAATGTCTGTCCGTCAACGGTAACGTCCTGGTCCAACTCGTAGACCTCCAGTTGGTGGCGACGCAACACTTCGATGAAGGCATCCAGGCGGCTTTGGTCGTGGGGCTCCCCGAACACAAATCCGGCCCGGTCATCCTGACGGGCTTCCCGGGCTGCATCGTTGTAAAAATCGCGCTGGAAGGTGAGAATCTCTTCCCGCAGATTCACACAGGCCGCGTGGGTCGACAGCGCCGTAGCGACCTGGTTGCGGATCGTAAATGGGAAGCTCAGAATACCATTCGCACTCTCCTGCAAATGACCGCGGGAGCTGGCCTGCTCAAAAAGGATACCAATGCAACCATTCACATCGGGGTAGGTCGACCCCTTACCCACGTAAAAGTCATCGTATCCTTCACCAGAGTAGTACAGAGAGCCGATATCATCCAGGGCCTCGGCGTGAAACTCCCCGATCTTAGCCGTCAGATCCTGATTCATCTGTGGTGTGATCGGATAGATACGCGTGGGTTCGCCGGGCATGAAGAAGAAGGTGGAATTGGTCCCCATCTCGTGGTGATCGGTCAGCACATTGGGCTTCCAGGCGTGGAAGGTCTCAATGCGTCCTTGCGATTCGGGGTGTTGCTGCAGTAACCAATCGCGGTTGAGATCGAACCAATAGTGGTTGGTCCGGCCGCCGGGCCATACCTCGTCGTATTCCCGATCGTTGGGATCGGCAGTGAGGTTTTTATTCTTGTGCATATTCGCCCAGGTGGAGAAGCGCGTAAATCCATCCGGATTGTAACAGGGGTCAAAAAGGATGACCACATTATCCAACAGCGTCGTCACCTGGTTATCCTGGCCAGCGGCCAGATAATAAGCGACCAAAGGCGCGGCGTTACCACCACTGGGTTCGTTTCCGTGAATACTGAAACCCTGATACAGCACGATCGGCATGTCGGCCGGATCCATATCAGTGGATTCACCAGGCGTATTCAGTGCAATGTGTTGTTCCTGGATCTCATCGATATTACCGTGGTTATCCGGCGAAGTAATAGTCAAATAGATAAGCGGACGCTGCTCGTGCGTACGCGCGTACTCGGTCAGGGTAATCCGGTCAGATAAGCGAGCCAGTTCGCGCATATACGCCAGTTGCTGATCGTGACTGATGTGCCATTCCCCAATCTGGTAGCCCAGGTACTCCTGAGGTGTAGGAATGGATTCATCGTAGGAAATATCCGGTAAATAATAGGTCAGTGAAACGGGTTGGCTGTAGCCAAAACCAATAATACCCAACACCAGTAAAACGGTGTATAGCGTAGATCGCAAGGTCATAGTATTTTGTTTTTAGTAATTATCGCCATTATTTTTTGGCTTTCGCCAAAAACAATAGCAGCTAATATAGGGCATGTGTATGGGAGAAAGAAACAGTTCCTGCAAACTGGTGAAGCAAAGCTACCACCAGTTTGCAGGAACAAAATGCGAAGTGTGGAAATTCCAAAGTTTTTACCGCAACGGGAGGTTGGGGCCTATACCGCTTCCGAAAAGGTTTGGGCTTTGCCAAACCTTTTCACGCGAGTATATACTCGACTCGAAGTGGTTTGGAGTCCCAAACCACTTCGTTGTCGGTATAATCGACTGATAAAGAGCGGAGTGTCACCACCTCCCGTTGTATTTGGCAGAGGGTATCAGGTAGCAGGACTTGCTCGAATCTCTATACACTATACCAACTACCCTGTACCGGGAGGTCACAGAGTATTAAATATGAACCTAAACCTTCGACCCGGTAGCATAGCCTGACGGCAGCTACAGTCCCGTCAATAAAAAAAAGCGGACCACCACTCGGATGGTCCGCTTTCAGATGAAACAGCTTCACTTGGTTCTAAACAAACAAATACGTAATACCTTATCAGTTGGTGTCTTCTACTCGTGAACCTGGGAGTAGAGGATGGTACCATTATCCTTCTTGACCAGGCGGGTCCACTCATCTTTACCTTGTTTGACCACCAATTTGTACAGGCCATTGGACAGTTTTTTCAAATTTAACTGCTTGACAAATCCGTTGTGTTTCGTGATCACTTCGGAGAAGTATTCACGGCCGGCCATATCCACCAATTGAACGGTCGTGCGTTCTTGTTGGAGGTTGGCCAGACGAACACCCAGGGTGTTGTCATCCAGCTTCTTGGTCTTAAACATAATCTTGGCGTCGGGAACAACAGGATTGGAGGCAAACACAGTAATGGTGAGGCACACCAGTACGGCTGCCAACAGAAAGGACAGTAATCGCTTCATAATACAGTCGGGTTTGGTGTATGGCTTTTGCCATACAAAAGTTAAACAGTCAGGTGATTTCCGCTATAGCTGAGGCCTTGCGGCAAAAGCTAAAGCACGACTTGTTATGGGTTTGTTTTTCGCAGGGGGTTCTTCGAATTGGGTGATTTCAGATTGTTGGGTGATTTCTTCTTTCTTCAGTCGGTTGTGTGGGAAAGACGCACTTACGCGTAAAATAGTTGCACGAGAAAATCGCGGGATCGATAAACACCCCTTTTTTACCGACCGAATGCGTTTGTCGATTGACATCTTTTTGGAACAGGGCCGGCAGAAAGGAAAATGCCATTCGTTGAAATAGAACAAAGATTCTAAAATCTTTTGATTATTAGAAAACGTGTTCTAATTTACGAATCAGAACAGCATTCGGTATGAGTCCTACAAAACAGAAAATAATTGCAGCCGCCATTGCCTTGTACAACGAAAAAGGGGTGCCTTCGGTGACCATGCGCGACATTGCCCAGTCAGTTGGTATCAGTGCAGGTAACCTGGCCTATCATTTCAAGAATCAGGACTTCATTATTGAGGAAGCCTTTCGGCAAATGGAGGCTCAGCGCGACGACATATTGAGCGGAGTCCAGGAAATTCCCTCCTTTGAGAATATCAATGCTCAATTAGTACCATTACTCAAGCTTTCGCGCACCTACTCCTTCATCTACCTGGACAGCGTACATATTTTCCGCACCTATCCCGGGATCGCCGAATTACAGCGCTCCTATTTTGAGCAATCCATTGC